>NZ_DLTK01000001.1:0-7273 GCF_002500885.1 Brevundimonas sp. UBA7838 | reverse complement strand
TGAGAAACGGGGGTCACGTCATTACGCAGAACCGGATGAGCTTTCCCGTTTGCCGAACGCTTATGGAGCAGCCTGGTGTGATGGAGTTCTTGTTGGACCAATCAGAGGATTGGAACGAACTAAGGGCCGAAAATCGAGAGCGTCTTACCGCAAGGCATAGAGCGTTTGTCGATGCACTGACTGCGCTCGAAAATGAGGAGCCGAACCGAGTGAGTTTGGTTAGGGGTTTTCGAGACGAGAATATTGCGCATGAGTTGCGGTTCGACGTTCTGCCTCAGCGTCCGCAGTATGATCACATCCATGGGCTGATTGATGAAGCCTCGGTGCTTATCGGCCACCTGATGTTAATCGTTGAGGGTGTGGCTATTCATTGGCAGGACGGCGACATAGACGGAAGCGTCACGTGGTTATGGAATGCAGTGGCGGACGCGAGCAGACGCGACGATTAGCGTAGAAATTTCAATCATCTATTGCTGCTTTCCGTCCAAAATTGCCGCTGCGACCGTCGGTTTCAGCAGCCGCGCTCAACTCCCGTTCGCCCGAATGAACGCCCCCACATCCTCCGCCACGCCCGGCGCCAGCGGTAACGCCGGATCGGCATAGGTCGCCATGTTGGCGGCGCGGTCGGCGGGGGCGGTCTTGAGGAGGTGGTTGACGCCGTCCCAGAGTTTCAGCGTGGCCCTGGGATCGGCGGCGGCCAGGGCTTGCGCGTCCGCGACGCCGATCTGGAGGTCGGTGGTCCCCTGGCCGATGAAGACTGGGCCGTCGTAGACGGCGAGCAGGGCGGCGGGGTCCAGCGGCAGCCACGAGATCAGATAGGGTTGGACCGACGGGCGGAACAGGGCCGCCAGCGCGGGCGGCGTGTCGGCGACGGTGCGGCCGGCTTCGAGCTCGCTCAGGACGACGAAGGCCTGGGTCTTCAGGGGGTCGGGCAGGCCGGCTTGAAGCTGTTTGCGGATCACCACGCCGGCCGGACGACCTGCGCCGGACAGCAGGATCAGGCCGCAGATCTTGTCGTCCCCACCCTCGACCGCCCTCAGAGCGACCAAAGCGCCTTCGCTGTGGCCAATCAACCAGGCGCAGGGCTTTCCGGCGCGCGAGGCGGCCTCGGCGGCCCAGGCGCGGGCGTCGGCGGCGTAGTCGTCGAAACGCAGCCCGGTTTCGTCGAGCCCGGCGGCGGCGCTGGCCGCGATGCCTCGCTTGTCGATGCGCAGGGTGGCGATACCCTGTTCCGCCAGGCCCTCGGCCAGCAGCCGATAGGTGGAGGCGGCGACGCCCATCGGGCTGTTCCCGTCCCGATCGGTCGGGCCGGAGCCGGGCAGGATGACGGCGACGGCCGTGGGCGGCTCGGGCGTCAGCAGCGTGCCACGCAAGGCCGCGGGCTGGGCAGGCAGGGCGATGTCGGTCGAGACCGGGCCGGCGAGCAGGCTGGCGGCGACAAGGGCGTGGGTCAGCGTCAACATTGCAGTCTCCTTTGTGGAGAGGTCAGACGAGAAACCGCTCGAATGCAATATGTCGCGGGCGCGGCGGATTGCATTGCGCCCACCGATCGGGCTAGGGACGCGCAACTTGATTTTGAGAATGCGTATCAAAATGCCCTGCCTTCGCCGTGCCTCTGTTCTTTTGACCGCCAGCGCCCTTGCGCTGACGCTCGCCTCGCCGGTGCTGGCGCAGCAGGCGATGGCCCCGGCGGAGCTGGGCGAGATCGTGGTGACGGGATCGCAGGTTCGGCTGACGGCGCCGGCGGCGGGCGGTCAGGTGGCGCGCGGCGGACGCATTGGTCTGCTGGGCAATCTGAGCGTGATGGACACGCCGTTCTCGACCGCCAACTACACCGAAAAACTGGTGCGTGATCAGCAGGCGCGCGGCATCGGCGACGTGCTGCAGAACGACCCGACGGTGCGTGTGTCCAAGGGCTTCGGCAACTTCCAGGAGCTGTATGTCGTTCGCGGCTTCCCGGTCTATTCGGACGACATGAGCTACAACGGCCTCTATGGCGTCTTGCCGCGCCAGTTCGTGGCGGCCGAACTGGTCGAGCGGGTCGAGGTGTTTCGCGGAGCCAGCACCTTCCTGAACGGCGCTGCGCCGGGCGGAACGGGGGTCGGCGGCGCCTTCAACCTGACGCCGAAGCGGGCGGGCGACGCCCCCTGACGCGCCTGACCGGAGGCGTGTCGGGCCGTGACGAGATTTACGCCGCCGCCGACCTGGCCCGCCGTTTCGGCGACGACGATGAATGGGGCGCGCGCCTGAACATCGCCAGCCGTGCGGGCGAAAGCGCCGTCGAGGACGAGACCGGCCAGCTGCGGGTCGTCGGCCTGGGGCTGGACCGGCGAGGCGATCGCGCCCGGTTTTCGGCCGATCTGGGCTGGCAGGATCACCGGATCGATGCGCCCCGTCCCAGCGTGACGCCGGGAACCGCCATCCCTGACGCGCTCTCGGCCGACAAGAACTTCGCCCAGCGCTGGACCTACACCGACGAGGAGCAGCTGTTCGGCGCCGTGCGCGGCGAGCTCGACCTGACCGACAGCATCAGCGCCTGGGCCGCCTTCGGCGGGCGTCAGGGCGAGGAAGACAACAGCCTGGCCAATCCGCGCGCCGATGCGGCGGGCGCGATCCGCGGCTATCGCTTCGACAATATCCGCGAGGACACGGTCTGGTCGGGCGACATCGGCGTGCGCGCCGACCTGACGACCGGCCCGATTGAACATCGTCTGGTCGCCTCGGCCTCGCAGATCCAGTCCAAGTCCAAGAACGCCTGGGCGGCGTCGAGCTTCGCCGGCTATGCGATGGGGACGCTGACCAATCCGCTGTTGTCGCCGGCGCCGGCCATCGGCAGCGTCTCGGGCGATCTGGATGATCCCAACGTCACCGAGCGGGTCAAGAACACCAGTTTCGCCGTCGCCGATGTGCTGTCCTTCCTGGACGGACGGGTGCTGGCGACCGTCGGCGTCCGCTATCAGGAGATCGAGACCCGATCCTATGCCTATGCCGACGGCGCATTCACGTCGGGCTATTCCAGCGACGCGACGACGCCGGCCTTCGCCGTGGTCTACAAGCCCAGCGACACGATCTCGCTGTACGCCAACTATGCCGAAGCTCTGGTTCCGGGCACGACCGCGCCGGCGATGGTCAATGGCGTGACGGTGTCGAACGGCGGCGAAGTGCTGTCGCCGTTCCGCGCCGAGCAGGCTGAGATCGGCGCCAAATACGACGCCGGTTCATATGGCGGCACGCTGAGCGTCTTCCGCACGACCCTGCCCAGCGCCTTTTTCGATCCGAATACCGCTGTCTATTCGGACGGCGGCGAGCAGGAGAACAAGGGCGTCGAGCTGACCGTCTATGGCGAACCGGTCGCCGGACTGCGTCTGATCGGCGGCGCGACATGGCTGGACGCGGAGATCAATCGGTCGCTGACCGCCGCCAATGCGGGCAAGTCGGCGATCGGCGTGCCGGACTTCCAGGCCAATCTGAACGTCGAGTGGGACGTGCCGATGGTCAGCGGCCTGACGGTCGAAGGCCGGGCGATCCATACCGGCGCCCAGCCGGCCAATGCGACGAATACGCTGGAGCTGGAAAGCTGGACCCGGTTCGACGCCGGGGTCCGCTACGCCTTCGTGGCGGGCGACAAGCCGGTGACGCTGCGGGCGCGGGTGGAGAATGTCGCGGACGAGGATCAGTGGGTCGCGGTCGGCGGCTATCCGGGATCGAACTATCTGACGTTGGGCGCCCCGCGGACCTTGCGTCTGTCGGTCTCGACCGAGTTCTGATCCGCGTCGGCCGATGCACGCCCGGACGATCCGCGCCTGGACCTGGACGCACAAATGGTCGAGCCTGATCTCGACCCTGTTCCTGCTGATGCTGTGCGTCACGGGGCTGCCGCTGGTGTTCAGCCACGAGCTGAACGAGGCGCTGCTGCATGAGCCGTGGGCGCCGAAGAACCCGGATGGCCAACTGCTGACGCTCGACGAGGTGCTGGCCGCCGGTCTGGCCAAACATCCGGGCGAGGTTCCGGCCTTCATGAGCTTCGACGAAGACCGGCCGGTGGTGAACGTCACCAGCCGGGCGCCCGATGCCCCGGCCGGCAAATACAGTTTCGAGCCCATCGACCAGACCAGCGGCGAGGGCGCGCCGCTGGTCGCCGGTCATCCGGTGATGGAGTTCCTGCTTCAGCTGCACACCGACATGTTCCTGGGTCTGCCGGGAATGCTGTTTCTGGGCGCGATGGGGCTGTTGCTGGTCGTCGCCGTGGTGTCGGGCGTTGTGCTGTATGCGCCCTTCATGCGTCGGCTGCCCTTCGGGACTGTGCGGGTCAAGAAGGCGGCGTGGACGCGGTGGCTGGACTATCACAACCTGCTGGGCGTGGTGACGGCGGCCTGGGTGCTGGTGGTGGGGCTGACGGGGGTGGTCAACACCTTGGCGACACCCATCCTGGCCTATTGGAAAGAGACGGCGCTGAAGGAGTTGACGGTCGCCTACGATGCGCCCGCCCCCGCCCAGGGCCGGGCCTCGCTGGACGCGGCGGTGGAGCGGGCCAAGGCGGCGCTGCCGGGCATGAAGCTGCAGTTCGTGGCGTTTCCGGGAACCAACTATTCGACCGACCACCACTATGCCGTCTTCTTCCACGGCGACACGCCGCTGACGACGCATATGACGACGCCGGCGCTGATCGACGCGCGGACAGGGGAACTGGCGGCGGTGGCGCCGATGCCTTGGTATGTGAAGACCCTGTCGCTGTCGCAGCCGCTGCATTTCGGCGACTACGGCGGGCTGGCGCTGAAGATCCTGTGGGCGCTCTTGGACATCGCCACCATCGTGATCCTGGGGTCCGGTCTTTATCTGTGGCTGGGCAAGGGGAGACGGAAGGCGTGAGCCGTCGCCGTCACAACCCGAGGGATCTGAGCCTGTGGGCGATCTTCCGCGCGCCCATCGTTCTGTTCACGCTCAGTCTGATTGGGCTGGTGGGCGCGCTGTTGCAGGATGGGGTGTGGGACTGGGCCTTTGCGGCCTTGCTGGCCTCGCCCGTCCTGGCGACCGGCTGGGCCGTCGTCAGATCGAGAAGCTGACGCCGCAGCCGCAGCTGGAGGCCGCGTTCGGGTTCCTGACCACGAACTGGGCGCCGGCCAGTTCATCGACGTAAGCGATCTCGGAGTTCTTAAGGAAGGGAACCGAGACGGGGTCGATCAGGGCGGTCTGGCCGTCGGCCTGGATGCGCAGATCGTCGTCCTGGGCCGTCTCGCCCAGTTCGAACCGATATTGAAAGCCCGAACAGCCGCCGCCGTCCACCGCGACCCGCAGCATCAGGGTCTTGCCCTCGGCCGCGCCCAGCTTGGCCAGGCGCTTGGCGGCGCTGGCGGCCAGGACGATGCCTTCCGGCGCGCGCGTGGCGACGGTGAAGGCGGGTGTGGACGGTTCTGTGGATTGGACGGTGCTCACGGCTGTCTATATGAGGCGGGCAGGGCCGTTCGCAAAGGCCCCCCGCATCAAAGCAGCCTCAAAGTTGATGACTTGAGCCACACAGACCTCGCCTCCTACGCCGAACGCGCCGACCTGACCCAGGGCCGCCGCGTTTTCGAACCCGCCAGCCGCACGCGCACCGCCTTTGCGCGGGACCGTGACCGCATCATCCATGCGACGGCGTTCCGGCGGCTGAAGGAGAAGACCCAGGTCTTCGTGGCGCATGAGGGCGATCACTATCGCACCCGTCTGACCCATTCGCTGGAGGTGGCGCAGATCGCGCGGTCGCTGGCCCATGCGCTGAGGCTGGACGACGACCTGGCCGAGACCATCGCCCTGGCCCACGACCTGGGCCATCCGCCCTTCGCCCATGCCGGCGAGGACGAACTGGTGGTGCAGATGCGCGATCATGGCGGGTTCGATCACAACGTCCAGAGCTTCCGCGTCGTGACCGAGCTGGAGAACCGCTATCCGCAGTTCGACGGGCTGAACCTGAGCTGGGAGACGGTCGAGGGCGTCATCAAGCACAACGGCCCGGTATTGCACCGGCTGGACGAACCGGCCTGGTCGGTCGTGCGCCCCTATGCAGCCGGGGGCGAGGCGGGGTGGGACCTGCGGCTGGGGACGTTCGCCTCGCTGGAGGCCCAGTGCGCGGCCATCGCCGACGACATCGCCTATAACAATCACGACGTGGACGACGGAGTGCAGGCGGGTCTGATCACCCTGCGCGATCTGGATCAGGTGCCGCTGATCGGGCCCATGTTGGCCGAGGTGCGCCGCGAATATCCCGACATCGACGACCGGATGCTGCGCATCGAGGCGGTGCGGCGGATGATCGGCGTCATGGTCGAGGACGTTCTGGCCGAGACGGCGCGGCGGCTGGAGGAAGACCGGATCGTCACGACCGAGGACGTGCGGATGGCCAAGCGCACGATGGTGGATTTCTCGCACGCCATGCACGTCGATCTGGCGGTGCTGAGGAAGTTCCTGTTCGAGCGGATGTATCGCCACTACCGCGTCAACCGCACACGCAGCCAGGCGCGGCGCGTGCTGTCGCAGCTGTTCGAACTCTTCATGGCCGAGCCGGAGGTGATGCCGCCGGAGTGGGGCGAGCCGGCTATGACCCCGGATAAGACGCAGCGGGCGCGCGCGGTGTGCGACTACATCGCCGGCATGACCGACCGTTACGCCATAGAAGTGCACCAGAAGCTGTTCAGCCTCGACCTCGCCCTCGATCTGTGATTCGAAAGATGCACGCGGGGGCGTAGAGTGATCGTTCGGCGCGCCGATTCGCGCCGACAGACGGCGGAGCGCGACCATGTCCTTTGAAGACGACAACAAACCCGGCCGGGGCGCCTATACGCCGCCGACCGACGACGACCTGCCGTTCCGCCGCAACAGCTATGACCCGCGCAGCGGCCGCAATGTCGGCTCGGGCGGGGGCAAGGCGCCGCCGGTGACATTGATCATCAGCGTCGTCGTTTTGATCTTGATCGCAGTCGCCGTCGCCTGGCTTTACGGGCGCTCAGGGCTGCGCGCCTCGACCGACGCGCCGCCGGCCGTGGGTCAGCCCGTCGGCGAGATGAAGACCGCCGCGCCCATCGACGCCCAGCCGATTGATCCGGCCGAGGGCGTGCGCGTCTATCGCGACGAGACCGAGACGACCGATGCGCCCGTGACCTTCACCCCGCCGCCCGAGGCGCCCCAGCCGCGTCCGGCCGCGCCCCCGACCACCTTCCACCACGCGACCGAGGCCTACAAGCTGGCGCCGCAACTGGCCGCCAACGGCATCTGCGCGGCCATGTGGACCGGCTGGTGG
>NZ_DLTK01000023.1:0-4315 GCF_002500885.1 Brevundimonas sp. UBA7838 | reverse complement strand
CGGCCGGCCTGGCGCCGCCGCCCAAACGGGCGAATCCATGGCCGCGCCCGCTCAGCGCGGGAGGTCTGGGCGATGATCGCCGCGATCATACGCGCCTCGGTCAAGGGACGCTTCCTCATCCTTGTGGCCGCCCTCGCCCTGCTCGCCGCCGGCCTCTTCGCTGTTCGCACCACGCCGGTCGACGCCCTGCCGGACCTGTCGGACGTGCAGGTCATCATCCGCACCAGCTATCCAGGGCAGGCCCCCCAGATCGTCGAGAACCAGGTCACCTATCCTCTGGCGACCACCATGCTGTCGGTGCCCGGCGCGCGAACGGTTCGGGGTTATTCCTTCTTCGGCGACAGCTTCGTCTATGTGCTGTTCGAGGATGGAACGGACCTCTACTGGGCGCGCTCGCGGGTCTTGGAATACCTTAGCCAAGTCCAGGCGCGGCTTCCCGCGACCGCCCAACCTGCGCTGGGTCCGGACGCCACCAGCGTGGGCTGGGTCTATGAATACGCCCTGGTGGACCGCACTGGCCGCACCGACCTGGCGCAGTTGCGAAGCCTGCAGGATTGGTTCCTCCGGTACGAGCTGAAAACCGTGCGGGGGGTCGCCGAGGTCGCCAGCCTGGGCGGCATGGTGCGGCAATACCAGGTCGTGCTCGACCCCGTCAGGCTCGCGTCATACGGCATCACCCATCAGGCGGTGGTGGAAGCGCTCCAGCGCGCCAACGGCGAGACGGGCGGCTCGGTGCTCCAGCTCGCCGAGGCCGAATACATGGTGCGCGCCAACGGCTATCTGACCGAGCTCGACGACTTCCGGGCCGTGCCGCTTCGCACGGGGGCTGGAGGGGTTCCGATCAGCCTCGGAGACGTCGCGACCATCCAGATCGGCCCGGAGATGCGGCGCGGCATAGCGGAGCTGAACGGCGAAGGCGAGGTCGCCGGCGGCGTCGTCATCCTGCGGTCCGGTGCAAACGCCCGCGCGACGATCGCGGCGGTCGCTGAAAAACTCCAGATACTCAAGGCCGGATTGCCGCCGGGCGTAGAGGTGGTGACGACCTACGATCGGTCGCTGCTCATCGACCGGGCGATCGACAATCTGAGCGGCAAGCTGATCGAGGAGTTCATTGTCGTCGCCCTCGTCTGCGGCCTGTTCCTCTGGCACGCCCGGTCGGCGCTGGTCGCCATCCTGACCCTGCCGCTGGGCGTGCTGGCGGCCTTCCTGATCATGAATCTTCAGGGCGTGAACGCCAACATCATGTCGCTGGGCGGCATCGCCATCGCCATCGGGGCCATGGTCGATGCGGCGGTGGTCATGATCGAGAACGCCCACAAGCATATCGAGCGATGGGAACACGACCACCCGGACCACAAGCTCGTCGGCGAGGACCGGTGGAAGGTCATCACCGAGGCGGCCGTGGAAGTCGGACCCGCGCTGTTCCTCAGCCTGTTGATCATCACCCTCTCGTTCATTCCAGTGTTCAGCCTGCAGGCCCAGGAGGGCCGGCTGTTCGCGCCGCTGGCCTTCACCAAGAGCTATGCGATGGCGGCCGCGGCGATCCTGTCGATCACGCTCGTGCCGGTTCTGATGGGCTATCTGATCCGGGGAAGAATCCCGGCCGAACAGAGCAATCCGATCAACCGCTGGCTGACCCACATCTATAGGGGGCCGCTGGACTGGGTGCTACGGCATCCCAGGAAGACCTTGGTGGCCGCCTTGCTGGTATTCGCCACCACGGCCTGGCCCCTTAGCCAGCTCGGCGGCGAATTCATGCCGGCGATGGACGAGGGCGACCTGCTTTATATGCCCTCGGCCCTGCCGGGCCTGTCCCCGGCCAAGGCCGCGGAACTGCTGCAGCAGACCGACAGGATGATCCGAACCGTGCCCGAAGTGGCGACCGTATTCGGCAAGGCGGGCCGGGCGGAGACGGCCACGGACCCGGCTCCGCTTGAGATGTTCGAGACCACCATCCAGTTCAAGCCTCGCGATGAATGGCGGCCCGGCATGACCCCGGAGAAACTGGTCGAGGAGCTTGATCGCGCGGTTCAGGTTCCCGGATTGTCCAACGTCTGGGTGCCTCCCATCCGCAATCGCATCGACATGCTGGCGACGGGCATCAAGAGCCCCGTCGGCGTCAAGGTCTCCGGCGCTGACCTGGCCGCGATGGACCGTATCGCGGCCCAGGTGGCCGATGTCGCCAGGACCGTGCCGGGCGTGACCTCGGCCCTGGCCGAACGCCTGACCGGCGGGCGCTATGTCGACATCGACATCGACCGAGAGGCGGCGGGCCGCTACGGCCTGAACATCGCCGATATCCAGTCGATCGTCTCGGGGGCTGTGGGCGGGGAGACGATCGGTCAGACGGTGGAGGGGCTCGCCCGCTATCCGATCAGCGTCCGCTATCCCAGAGAACTGCGCGACAGCCTGGAGCAACTGCGCGCCCTGCCGGTTCTGACGCCGTCGGGTCAGCAGATCACCCTGGGCACGGTCGCCGATATCCAGATCGCGGACGGCCCTCCGATGCTGAAATCCGAGAACGGCAGACTAACCACCTGGGTCTATGTCGACGTGCGCGGCCGCGATCTGGCGTCCGTCGTCGCCGATCTGCGTCAGGCCGTCGCCAGCGAGGTGGAACTCGCGCCGGGCGTCAGCATCGCCTACTCGGGCCAGTTCGAATATCTCGAACGGGCGGCCGAGCGGCTGAAGATCGTGGTTCCGGCCACGCTCGTGATCATCTTCATCCTGCTCTATCTGACCTTCGGGCGCTTCGACGAAGCCCTCCTCATCATGGGCACCCTGCCATTCGCCCTGACCGGCGGCTTCTGGTTGCTCTATCTGATGGGCTTCGATCAGTCGGTCGCGACCGGGGTTGGCTTCATCGCCCTCGCTGGCCTGTCGGCGGAGTTCGGCGTCGTGATGCTGATCTATCTCAAACATGCGCTGAAGGATCGAGGACCTGATCCCGACCGGGAGCAGGTCGAGGAGGCCGTTCGCGAGGGCGCCCTTCTGCGGGTCCGGCCCAAGGCGATGACGGTCGCCGTGATCTTGGGCGGTCTGTTCCCGATCCTGATCGGCCACGGCGCGGGGTCGGAGATCATGACCCGGATCGCGGCGCCAGTCATTGGCGGCATGATCACCGCGCCCCTCCTGTCGATGCTCGTCATCCCAGCCGGCTATCTCCTCCTGAGACGCCGGAAATCACGTCCCACCCAAACCCCCACCCAAGGAGCTACCCTATGAAAAACCTGTTCGTGAAGTCGGCCAGGCTCGCCCTCGGCCTGAGCCTGTCAGCCGGGGCGGTCATTGCCCTGGCGGCCTGCAGTCAGCAGCCGGCGACGGAGACGGAAACCCCAGCCGCCACCGGTTCCGCCGTTGCCCCCGCGGCGCCGGCGGAGATGGACGCCATGTCGTCGGCGGCCGGAGAGGAGTCCGCGACCGCGCGCGGGGTGATTTCGGCCATCGACGCGGAGGGCGGCAAGATCACGATCGAGCACGAGCCGATCGCCAGTCTGGAATGGCCCGCGATGACCATGGGCTTCGCGGCGTCACCCGCCCTGATTGACCAGGCGAAGGTCGGCGACCGGGTCGAGTTTGATCTGGTCGTTACAGGCAGCGCGGGCGAAGTGAAGGCGATTCGGCCGCAGTAATCCCCTGCTGCCGGACTGTCGTCGCACGGGGCGGCGGCGTCCGGGTTGACGACGCGGCGGGGAACCTTTGGCTTCTCCGCCGCGTCGAGCCTTTATGGGTTCAGCAGACGGCTTCAAAGCGGCGTGAAGATGGACAGTGCCGACTGTCCGAGTTGTTTCGGTCCGAACCCGAATGGGCTTCGAGGCGGCGCTCGGCGCGGGGATGTCGTGCGAACAAGCCGAACCGTGGAGTGAGGGACCGCAGCGTTGGAACTCGCCTTGGAGTACCCGAGTTCGATCTTGAAGGAGGTGGGTGACATGAGCGACATGAACGGAATGCCCTCAAGGTCGGGCGAGGCACGCCTGTCGTGCCTGCTGAGGTCCATCGATCTGACTCCTCAACGACGGGCGCCCGCGTCGGATCTTCTTGGGCGGTCCCGCCGGGGCTCGGTGGCCGCCGCCCTGCTGCTGGTGCTCCTGGTGGTCGCCGTCGTGAGCTGGCGAATCGGTCCCGCCGGCGTGGCGTCCGGGGCGCGGGAAGAGCGCCTCGAGGACGACGCCGACGAGCCCGCGCGATCCGACCGCCGCGACGAGCGAGATCGCCGCGGCCGATCCGGGGGCCGGGACCGTGACTGACCCCATCCGGCGTCGTTTCCCGCCTGTGGCGCGCCGGTGAGCCCTGACGGCGCCTGGCGCAGATCGGA
>NZ_DLTK01000021.1:1129-5253 GCF_002500885.1 Brevundimonas sp. UBA7838 | reverse complement strand
CGGCGCCGGGCGCGAAGGCGACGCGGCCCGGCAGCTTCAGTTCAGCGCCGCCGCCGCGCTGTACGGCGACGACCGACACCCCGACTTGCGCGGCCTCCTGCGGCGTCAGGGCGACGAAGGCCGCTTCGCTGGGTTCGTCTTCGGTGTGGCCCGTCTCGGCGTGTTCGGCTTCGGTTGGCGGTCGGTCCAGAATGCGCGCGGCGCCGAAGCCCGCGCCTAATGCGATGACCACGGCGGCGCCGGTCATCAGCCAGTATGTCTTCGAAATCATGATCGATCCTCGCCCGGCGCACGGCCGGGCCCAAAGTTCAGGACGCGCGACGTCTCGGCCGCGCGCAGGGCTCAGGATGGGCCGGACGCTAGGTCCAGCCGAGGATCAGGCTCTCGGTGGGCGCTCGGGACCGTCAGGCCGCCCGAGCGGGCAAGCGACGTTGTCGCTCCACGCCTGAGGCTGGCCGAAGACCGCGATGAAACGCGGCGTCGCCAGGTCGCTGGACATGGCGGAATGGGGCGCATGACAGCAGCCGTTGGCGCACGCCGGGCCGCAGTCAGGACATTGACCATCATCGCCGCCGACCGTCTCGACCACCTGGACGCCGCCTGAGGCTTCCGCCGCGCAGGCATGGCTTTCAAACGCAGGCATGGCGAAGGCCACCGTCAGCAACAGGGTGCAAACGAAGGCAAATCGACGGACCATTTCCGACAGCGCTTTGAACATCCGAGGGCTTCATAGCATTCCTGTCCAGAAAAGTCTGCGCTGCAGCTTTCGGTGCCGTCTTCGTTGGATGTTAGTGTGTAGCTTGGCTCAAAAAGAGCATCAGTGACCAAATCTCGGACAAGCGCGAGTTAACTTGTGAAGCTCATAGAGGCGTCCGCTTTTGTCACCAAGCTGCAATGGAGTTCAGACTAAATTTGAGTCGGCTGCGGCGCTATTGGTTTACCAGCTGATTTAAAATTCAGAAACTGATAGATTTCAAGTTAATCCATAAGGGACTTAGATGGCCTATACACACCTTTTTTGCAATGGTTCGTCGCATCCTTCACAGGATTGCGTTAGCTGAAGGGCCGTTCAGCCGCTCAATGTCTAGTTTCTCAATAGTAAATTTAGGCATCGGTTGGTGTACAGCGCTGCGAGTTTAGCAAAGACGAAGATGCGGTGATGCTTGATCGTGAGGAGTATCATTAACGCACTCGCCAGCGGAAGGTGAAACGACCGAGAACCGCGCCCAGGGCCGCGACCAGGCTCATGCCCAAAGTGTACCAGACCGCCACAAAGGCGGCCGTGTGCTCGGGGCAATGCAGGCCATAGACGGTCGCGGCCAGCCCTGCGGTCAGAAGACCGGCGGCGGCGCCGGAGGAAGCGGGCTTCACAGGGGCGAATCGTCTCGCGGCGAAGAATATGAACGGCGCCGCCAGAGCGCCGAGCGACAGGATGTTGGTCGGACAGACCCTGGCGGATCGATCCATGACCATGTCCATCCGCGCGTCAGGCGCAGCGCCCAGCAACTCCACGACAGCCCATCCCGCAGCGACGGCCAAAATGGCTGCTAGCAGGATTGTGGGACGGCGCGTCGAAGCCCCCGGCCGCCCCAGTCGATCCAGGAGCCAGAAACCGGCGGCGCACAGGGCGGCCGTATAGGCCGCCTTCGCCCAGAAGGTCGGTCCCACGACGGCCGACATCAGATCCGGCCTCAGTCCCAGCCACCACACGACACCAGCAAGGGCGACGCCCGCCGCCGGCAGCATGAACAGCAGCACACGACGGTCGACGTCGCTTTGAGACGTGGGCGGCAAGTCCAGCGCCAGGCTGGTGATCAGGTCGTCAGTCTTCATCGTTGGACCCTGCTGCTCCAGCCGCGAAGCGCGCGTTCAGAGCTTTGAAGCTGCGATGGATGCTGACCTTGGCGGCGGCGACGGAATAGCCGTGACGCTCGGCCGCCTCGGCCACGCTCAGCCCGGTGACTTTCACATCATGGATCAACACACGCCGCTCACTTTACGCAGATCCGCGCGCGGTCGTTGATCCAGCAGTCGCCGTCCAGGCGCACGGTCCCGAGACGATCGCCGGCCTTGTCGTCGTCGGGGTCGGCGTTCCAGGTGGCGTCGGCCGAGCCGTCGGCCATCAGGACGACGACGGCGAAATGGGAGTTCTTGGGCTTGCCCTCGGACCAGGCGTTCATCGTATAGCCGCCGTCGCCGAACGGATAGACGAGGCAGGGCTCGTCGAGCAGAACCTTGCCATCGACCGAGAGATAACAGGACTTGCGCGACGCCGCTGGCGTCGCTGACGCTGACGACGAGACCGCAGGGTTCGTGTTGATTTTCGCCGGTTCCGGAGGCGGTGTTGTCGGCTCGGGTGCGGCCGGCGCGGGGGTCTGCGTCGCGTCAGCGGGTCCAGGCGCGCCGGCGTCCTGACCGCAGGCGGCCGCGGCGGCCGACAGCATCAGGACGGCGATCAGGCCGAGCGATCGTGAAAGGGTTGATGTCACGCGAGCCTCCGTCGTTGTCTCCCAGCGCCAACACGGGGGCGTACGGAAGCGTTCCCGGCCAGGCGGCGGCGATTGACGGTGCCCCTCCCCTTCGGCCGAGCCCTCGCCTATATCGCCAGCCTGTCCCGCTCCGGAGTTTTTCCATGGCCTATGTCGCCCGTAACGATCGTCCCACCGACAAGGCGGCGCGCTATCTGGAGGTCGAGGCGGAAGTTCTGGCCGTGCTGGACGGCGAGCCGAATGTGACGGCGCGAATGGCGACGGTGGCGTCGATGCTGGCGGATGCGTTCGAGCACTATTTCTGGACCGGCTTCTACGTCGTGGCGCCGGAAAAGGCGGATGAACTGGTGGTCGGGCCGTATCAGGGGACGCTGGGGTGCCTGCGCATCGCGTTCGGGCGCGGAGTGTGCGGCGCGGCGGCGGCGACGGGTCAAACGCAGTTGGTCGAGGACGTGCACGCCTTCCCTGGCCACATCGCCTGCGACAGCCGTTCGGCCAGCGAGATCGTGGTGCCGGTGCGCGACGCTTCGGGCGCCCTGATCGCGGTGTTCGACGTGGATGCGACGACGCCGGCCGCCTTCGACACGGACGATCAGCAGGCGCTGGAGCGGCTGATGGCGAAGGTGTTCGCCGACGCTTGATCGGCGCCGGTTGATCCGGCCGTGTCCGGCTCTATGGTTCCCGGCGACATGGAGGATCGGATGATGCAGCGGACAGTCGCAATCACGGGCGGACACGGCGTCCTGGGCCGGGCGGTGCTGGAGGCGGCGCTGAAAGGCGGCTGGCAGGTCGCGGTCATCGACCATGCTTCGGGCCATGCCGTGCCCGACGGCGTGCTGGAGATCGGCGGGGTCGATCTGACGGACGCCGGCCAGGCGCAGAAGGCCGTCGACGCCGTGATCGCGCGGTTCGGGCGGCTGGATGCCCTGTTGAACATCGCCGGCGGTTTTGTCTGGCAGACGACCGACGATGCGGAACCGGCCTGGGACCGGATGCATGCGTTGAACGTCACCACCGCCGTGAACGCCAGCCGCGCGGCGCTGGCTGCGCTGAAGGCCTCGCCCGAGGGTCGGATCGTCAACGTCGGCTCGGCCGCCGCGTTGAAAGCCGGGGCCGGCATGGGGGCCTATGGGGCGGCCAAGGCCGGGGTCCACGCCCTGACCCAGGCGCTGGCCGAGGAGTTGAAGACGACAAAGGTGACGGTCAACGCCGTCCTGCCGTCGATCATCGACACGCCGACGAACCGTCAGGACATGCCCGACGCCGACCAGGCGGCCTGGGTCGCGCCGGCCGATCTGGCGGCGGCGATCCTGTTCCTGGCCTCGCCCGAGAGCCGGGCCATGACCGGCGCCCTGGTGCCCGTTACGGGCCGCGTGTGATGCGTAGCGACCGGGTCCGCAGCGTCCTTTATCTGCCCGCGTCCAATGCACGGGCGATTGAGAAGGCGCGGACGCTGGATTGCGATGTCGCCGTGCTGGACCTGGAAGACGCCGTGGCGCCCGAAGCCAAGGCTGACGCCCGCGACGCCGCCGTCGCGGCGGTTCGCCGCGGCGGGTTTGGGCCGCGCCTGGGCGTGCGGATCAATGGGCTGGACACCGACTGGGGGTTGGACGATCTGGCGGCGATGAAGGCGGC
>NZ_DLTK01000021.1:430-869 GCF_002500885.1 Brevundimonas sp. UBA7838 | reverse complement strand
CTGGCGGCGATGAAGGCGGCGGGGGCCACGCTGGTCGTCGCACCCAAGGTGGAGACGCCGCAAGCCGTGCACGCCCTGTCCGCCGGCCTGGCCAAGGGTTGCGCCCTGTGGGCGATGATCGAGACGCCGCGCGCGCTGATGGCCGTGGCCGAAATCGCAACGGCGGACGGGGCGCTGGACGGGCTGATGCTGGGGGTCAACGACCTGGCCAAGGCGCTGGGGACCGGGGCGTCGCCGGATCGCGAGCCGTTCAAGCCGTGGCTGGCGATGCTGGTCGCCGCCGCGCGGGCCAATGGCTTGCTGGCCATCGACGGGGTGTTTAACCGGATCGACGATGCCGAAGGCCTGGCGGTCGAGGCATTGCAGGGGCGATTGTATGGGTTCAACGGCAAGAGCCTGATCCACCCGTCGCAGATCGCGGCCGCCAACGCCGCCTTCT
>NZ_DLTK01000021.1:0-190 GCF_002500885.1 Brevundimonas sp. UBA7838 | reverse complement strand
GCCGTCCGAAGCCGAGATCGCCGATGCGCGAGCGATCGTCGCCGCCTTCGATGCTCCAGACGCCGAGGGGCGGGGCGCGATCCGCGTGAACGGGGCGATGGTCGAGCGGCTGCATCTGGAGCAGGCGAAGGCCTTGCTGGCCCGGGCGGACTGACCGGCTGTCTCCTCCCCACTCGTGGGGAGGGGGACC
>NZ_DLTK01000020.1:10912-11186 GCF_002500885.1 Brevundimonas sp. UBA7838 | reverse complement strand
TCGGCGGCGTTCTCGACCAGGGTGGACAGGCCGTGGATCACCTCCGGCATCCGGCGCACACGCGGTGCGGGTTGCCCCGGCGGTGTCCTGACCAGAACATCGAAAGCCAGGTCGAAGCCCCGGTGGGGCTCCACCACCTCTTCCAGCAGGGCCTTCAGCGAGACGTCGGCATACAGGGCGTCGTCGCCCTCGGGCTGCTGCGACAGCTGGGTCAGGATGCCCCGGCACCGTTCGGCCTGTTGCAGGATCAGAGCCGCATCCTCGGCCGCGTCGC
>NZ_DLTK01000020.1:0-10728 GCF_002500885.1 Brevundimonas sp. UBA7838 | reverse complement strand
GCATCCTCGGCCGCGTCGCTGTCGGGGGCTGAAGCGCGTTGAAGCTCCTTCGCCACCACCTGAATGGTCGCCAGCGGCGTGCCAAGCTCATGCGCCGCCGCCGCCGCCAGGCCGCCCAGCGCCGCCAGCCTCTGTTCGCGTTGCAGCACGTCCTGGGTGGTCGCCAGGGCCAGTTCCAGCTTTTCCGCATCGGCCGCCACCCGCCAGGCGTAGCCGGCGGTGAAGACCACGCCGGTCACCAAAGCCATGGCCATGCCGAGACGATACAGCGTCGGCAGGTGGAAGTTCTCGTGCGGCCGCCACGGCAATGGTTCGGACCAGAAGAACAGCACCCCGACCGCGATCAGGGCCAGCACGCCCAGCATCAGGGCCTGACGCGCCGGCAGGGCCGCCGCCGCGATGGTGACGGGCGCCACCAGCAGCAGACAGAACGGGTTCTCCAGCCCGCCGGTCAGGGCCAGCAGCACGCCCAACTGGAAGATGTCGAAGCCCAGATGGATCGCGGTCGTGCGCCCATCGGGTAGGCTGGCCTCCAGCCGGCGCACCCGCGCCACAGCCCCCACGTTCACCGCCGCGCTGATGGCGATCACAATCAGGCAGGGCCAGAGCGGCAGGGGGAAATGCAGCCCCTGATGCGCCGTCAGGATCGCGGCGCTCTGGCCGATGATGGTCAGCCAGCGCAGAACGATCAGGGTCCGCAGCGAAAACCCCCGTCCACGACGCGGCGCATCGCTCCAGCCGTTCAACGGCTCCGAAGAGGATGCGCCGTGCGGCGCCATGCGGGCTTCTGTCGAGGTCACACGCCTTCTATAGACCGATCACATCCGTTTCGTGAGAGGCCGTCATGCCGCGTCGTTCCATCCTGCTGTTCGCGGGCGCCTGCATCGCCATCGCCGTGGCGCTGGCCATCATCACCGTCGTGGTGGTCAGCGGTCGTGCGCCCACGTCGGACGGCGCCGAGGTGACGTCAACCGGCCAGCCCCTGGTCGGCGGCGACTTCAAACTGGTCAATCAGGATGGACAACCCGTCGATCAGACGATGCTGGACGGCAAATGGAGCCTGGTCTTCTTCGGCTTCACCTACTGCCCCGAGTTCTGCCCGACCACCCTGGCCGAGCTGGGCGCGGTGCAACAGCGGCTCGGCGACAAGGCGGAGGATCTGCAGATCGTCTTCGTCAGCATCGACCCCGAACGCGACACGCCCCAGGCGCTGAAGGACTATCTGTCATCCGACGGCTTTCCCAAGGGGACCATCGGCCTGACGGGCACGCCCGAACAGGTGGCGACCGCCGCCAAGGCCTACCGCGCCTTCTATCAGAAGGTCGGCGAGGGCGAGGGCTATACGATGAACCACTCCCTGACCGTCTATCTGATGGGCCCGGACGGAAAGTTCCGCACCGCCGTCGCCTATGGAATGGGGCCGGACAAGACGACCAGGATCATCGAACAGGCGATGGCGCGGGGTTAGCGGCGACCCCATAATCCTTTTGCAGGGTGATGCATTATATGTTGCCCTGCACAAACGGCGCTCGGCCGTATCGGATCGTCATGCTCTACGCCTTTCATGAACTCGCCTACCAGTCGGCCCTGCCGTTCCGGGTCGGCGCGCAACTGGCCCGCAGCTTCTGGACCTCGCCGTTCAACCCGGCGGCCGACACCGCCATCGGCCGCACGGCCTACGCCTCGGCCGAACTGTTCGAGAGCGTGACGCGGCGCTACGGCAAGCCGGCCTGGAAGCTGGAAACCATCGACATCGGCGGCAAGCCGGTGCGCACCACCGAACAGGTGATCTGGCAGAACCCGTGGTGCCGCCTGATACGCTTCGCCCGCAACATCGGCGATCTGAAGCGCGCCAAGAAGCCCGCCTCCGGCCCGGCCGTCCTGATCGTGGCCCCGCTGTCGGGCCACTACGCCACCCTGCTGCGCGGCACGGTCGAGGCCTTCCTTCAGGACCACGACGTCTATGTCACCGACTGGGTCAACGCCCGCCAGGTGCCGATGCTGGAAGGGCGATTCGACTTCTTCGACTACATCGACCACGTCCGGCTGATGCTGGCCGAGGTCGGCGGCCGCGCCCACGTCGTCGGCGTGTGCCAGCCCGGCCCGCCGGTGCTGGCCGCCGGCGCGGTGATGGCCGAGGACGAGGACGAAAACCGTCCCCTGTCGATGACCTTCATGGGGTCGCCCATCGACGCGCGCCTGTCGCCGACCGTCACCAACCAGCTGGCCGAGGAAAAGCCCTTCACCTGGTTCAAGTCGAACATGATCCACACGGTGCCCCTGCCCTATGCGGGCTTCGGGCGGCGCGTCTATCCGGGCTTCGTCCAGCTCTACAGCTTCATGTCGATGAACGAGGATCGCCACCGCGACGCCCACTGGAACTATTTCACCAGCCTGATCGCCGGCGACGGCGACGAGGTCGAGAAGCACGAGGAATTCTACGACGAATACCTGTCGGTGCTGGACCTGACCGAAGAGTTCTATCTCCAGACCATCGACATCGTCTTCCAGCAGCATCTCTTGGCGCGAGGCCTGTTGGAGCATCGCGGGCGCAAGGTCGATCTGTCCAGGATCACCGACATCGGCCTGATGACCGTCGAGGGCGAGAAGGACGACATCTCCGGCGTCGGCCAGACCCAGGCCGCGCACGGCCTGTGCCCCAATATCCCCGAGGATCGCCGCGTCCTCTACGTCCAGCCGGGCGTGGGCCATTACGGCGTGTTCAACGGCCGGCGCTTCCGTGACGAGATCTATCCCCGCGTGCGCGATTTCATCGCCCAGAACGAGGCCGCCGGTGGCGTATCGCAACGGTCAGCGGCTGCCGCTTGACGAAAGCGGGGCCGGCGCCGGTCCCGTCCTCAGACTGTCGGTCAATCCGCGTGCCCGCCGTCTGTCGGTGCGGATCGACGCGCGCGCCGGCGAGGCCGTGGTCATCGCCCCGACCGAGCGCGGGCTGAGCCAGGCCGTCGCCTTCACCCGATCCAAGGCCGTCTGGATCAGCGAACGCCTGGCCGTGCGCCCCAAAAGCCGCCCGCTGGAACCGGGCCAGGTGATCTCCCTGCGTGGCAGGCCCGTGCGGCTTGAGGCCGTGCCCGGCGCGGGCGCCGCGCGCCTGGTCGAGGACGGGACGATCATTCGCTCGGGCGGCGAAGGCGAGGCCTACGCCCGCCGGATCGAAAACCTGTTGAAGCGCGAGGCGCGCGATACGCTTCTGGAACGCACCGACCACCATCTGCGCGCTCTTGGCCAGGGCCCGGTGAAGATGGGCATCGCCGATCCCCGGTCGCGCTGGGGCTCGTGCAGCCCGCACAACCGCACCATCCGCTATTCCTGGCGCGTCATCATGGCCCCGCCCCCGGTCATCGACTACCTCGCCGCCCACGAGGTCGCCCACCTGGTCCACGCCGACCACAGCCCAGCCTATTGGTCCGTGGTCGAACGGCTGGTCGGGGATCACAAGCCCTGGCGCAAATGGCTGAAGGATTACGGCGGGGCGCTGCACGCCGTGGGACGCTAGGCGGAAACCCTGGCGGCCGGGCGCGTTTCAGCATGGCTAGTCCACTCAGGAACGCCCCATGAAAACGATGATCACCCTATCGATCGCGCTCGGCCTCGCCGTCACCGCCGCCTCGTCCGCCAGCGCCCAATCGCAGACCACGATGAACGCCAACGCCGCTCAGGAACTGCAGCGCGCCGATCGGGCGCTGAACAGCCAGTACACGACGACGATGGGACGCCTGTCGCCCGCCAGCCGCACCCTGCTGCGCACCGCCCAACGCACCTGGATCAGCTTCCGCGATCAGCAATGCCGGTTCGAGGCGTCCGGCGTTCAGGGCGGTTCCGCCTATCCGATGGTGCACTCGACCTGCCTCGCGCGTCTGACGACAGAGCGGACACGCCAGTTGCGGACCCTCAGCCAATGTCAGGAAGGCGACCTGTCCTGCCCCCGCTGACCCAGGCCTGAAATACAAAGGGAGGCGACCGCCGGGTCGCCTCCCCTTTTTTCGCGCTGTTAGCGTCGCGATCAGAAGAACAGGGCGTCGCCCTTTCGCTCCGGCGCCGGGCGGCCCTCGGGCTGCTGCGGGTTCGGCGCATCGCGATAGCCGCCCTTGGGAGACGCGGGACTGGACGGCTGCGGCGACGACTGCTGTATCGGCGCCTGGTCGTCCGGGACATAGGGCTCGCCGGCCAGGGGATCGACGGGTTCGATGGCCAGGCCGTTCTGATCCAGGCCGCTCATCAGGTCACCGACCGGATCGGGCGCGACCCAGCCTTCGGGCATGGGCGGGCCGTTAGGGATAGCGGGGGCGTCCAGGCGCGGCAAGGCCGCCTCCATGAAGCCCTTCCAGATGGCGGCGGGCGACGAGCCGCCGGTCACGCCGCGCATGGCGGTGTTGTCGTCCTTGCCCACCCAGACGGCGGTGACGAAGCCGCCGGTATAGCCCACGAACCAGGCGTCCTTGTAATCCGAGGTCGTGCCGGTCTTGCCCGCCAGGTCGCGGCCCGAGATCGCCGCCGACCGGCCCGAGCCGCTGGTCACCACGCC
Source organism: Brevundimonas sp. UBA7838 (assembly GCF_002500885.1). NCBI lineage: Bacteria > Pseudomonadati > Pseudomonadota > Alphaproteobacteria > Caulobacterales > Caulobacteraceae > Brevundimonas > Brevundimonas sp. UBA7838. The sequence continues at coordinate 6,182 of NZ_DLTK01000020.1, read as the reverse complement.
CCGCAGCATCTGGTTCATGTAGTACAGCGACGGATTGTTGATCGCCTGGCCGCTCTGGCCCGACTGGCGTTGATAGATGACGCGGCCCTGGGGCGTGCGGATGCGGCTGATACCATAGGCGTCGACCCGGCGCCCGCCATTGGCGAAGGCGTCATAGGCGGTGGCCATCTCGATCGGCGAGACCTCGACCGCGCCCAGCGCCATCGCTGGCTCCAGACCGATGCGGCTTTCGATGCCCAGGCGTCTGGCGGCGCGGGCCACGCTGTCGCGCCCGACCTGATCGGCGACATAGGCCGCGACCGTATTGGTCGACTGGGCCACGGCCTGCGCCAGGGTCATGTTTCCGCTGAAGGTCCCGGAATAGTTGCGGGGCGACCAGTTGCCGATGGTGATCGGCTGATCGACCACCGGGGTCTGGGGCGTATAGCCGGCCTCGACCGCCGCCAGATAGACGAAGGGTTTGAAGGCCGAACCCGCCTGGCGCTTGGCGTCGACGGCGCGGTTGAACTGACTGTCGGCATAGGAGGAGCCGCCGATCATGGCGCGCACCCGGCCGTCGCCGTCCAGCGCGACCAGGGCCGCCTGCTGCACGCCCTTGCCGGCGTCACGATCCAAAATGCGGCGCACCGACCGCTCGGCCGCCGTCTGCAGCGTCAGGTCCAGGGTCGTCTCGACCACCATGTCCTCGGTCGGTTCGCCGACCAGGCTGCGGATCGACTTGTCCAGCCAGTCGATGAAATACTGGGCGTGCTGGGTCGCGAGCGTCCGCGAGACGATGACCGGCTGGGTCACGGCCTGTTCCCGCTGGGCCGCGGTGATGACGCCGGCCTCTTCCATCTCGTTCAGCACGACGGTGGCGCGGGCGGCGGCGCGCTCGCTCTCGGACACCGGCGAATAGCGCGAGGGCGCCTTCAGCAGGCCGGCCAGCAGCGCGGCCTCTCCGACCGTCAGATTCTTGGCCGACTTGTCGAAATAGCGCTGCGACGCCGCCTCGATCCCATAGGCGCCGGCGCCGAAATAGACCCGGTTCAGATACAGGGCCAGGATCTCCTTCTTGGAGAATTTCATCTCCAGCCAGACGGCCAGCATCAGCTCCTGCACCTTGCGGCGCATGTTCTGGTCGGGCGTCAGGAACAGGTTCTTGGCCAGTTGCTGCGTCAGGGTCGAACCGCCCTGCACCACCCGCCCGGCGCGGACGTTGGTCGCCATCGCCCGCATCATGCCGATGGGGTCGAAGCCGGGGTGGTGATAGAAGCGCCGGTCCTCGATCGCGATGAAGGCGGCCGGCACATAGTCCGGCAGGGCGTCTAGATCGACGGGCGGCGCCATCTGGGTACCCCGCGTCGCGATCAGCGCCCCATTGCGATCCAGATAGGTGATCGAGGGCTGACGATCGACCTGATACAGGCTGGAGGTGTCCGGCAGGCCGCGCGCGAAGACGGCGAAGAAGACGACCAGGAAGATCAGCCCCCAGACCGCCAGCACGGCGCTCCAATAGAACAACCGTCCCAGGGCCGACCGGCGGGGCTTGCCCTGCGCCTGTGGTCCGCCCGCATTCACCGGTCCCGCCATGTCCGTCCTTCAGATGCCGCCTTGGGCGAGTTCTCGTTCATCGGCTGTGTATCGCGTATGAACGCCCACCGAAACGGTCCCGCCGACTTCACGGGATCGTGAGCGGCTATTTCGCCGAAAGAAAGGCGCGCTGGGCCAGCCAGATGTGGGTTTCCGCCCCATCGTATTCGACGGTCATGCCCACGCCGGCCTTATCCCGATAAAGGCCGACGATCCGTTTCGCGGAAGGATGGGTCACCGCGCGCTATTTCGCTAGGAAGGCGTCCAGGTCGGCGTAGAAGGCCTGGGGCTGGTCGAACATGATGAAGTGGGCGCTGTCGTCGATCCGCTTCAGCTGGGCGTCCTTCAGATTGGCGAACGACATCCGATAGATGCTGTCGGTGACTTGGGGCGTCATGCGCGGATCTTTGAACTTGGCGTACACCACCTCGGTCGGGACGGTGATCCTGGACAGTTCGGGACGCAGGTCCGTCGTGATCAGCTCGCGGAAGGCGGCGGCCGAGACCTTCTGGTCGCTATCGCGCATGTCTTCCAATGCTTCGGCGCGGCGGCTTTCGGTGTTGATCATGCCGTTGATGCTGGCGGTCGCCTGGGCGACATAGGCCTCGCGCGGGCTGTTGGCTTGGGCGGCCCAGATCTGGTCCGCAACCGGGGTCACGCTTTCGGCCGAGGCGCCCGGCGCGGCGAACATCGCGCCCATGAAGGGGATCATGTCCACGACCATCAGCTTGCCGACCGCATCGGGATGGCGCGCGGCCAGCATCATGCCGATGGTCCCGCCCATCGAATGGCCGACGACGACCGGCTTGGTCAGGCCCTTGTCGCGGATGTAGCGGGCGATCTCTTCCGCCACCGGCGCGGCGACCGGCGAAGGGGTTGCGCCCTGCGCATTGCCCTCGGCCGGCGCCCCGGCGAAGCCCTGCACATGAATGCGGTGCACGCGCCAACCCACGCCGTCCTGCGCCGTCAGATGATCCACCGTCCCCTGCCAGACCTCGGGCGACGAGCTGAGACCGGGGATCAGGATGATGTCGCGTCCATCCATGTCGCCATCGACGCGGACATGGATGCGGTCAGACTGGAAATCGGCATGCTGGTGGCCGTGGGCGTGACCCGCCTCCGCGTGGGCGCCATGCCCGTCCTGCGCCAGGGCGGCGGGTGCGACACACAGCAGGGCGGCGGCCGCTGCGGCGCCGACGGTGCGGTTCAGAATGGATACGATGGTCATGATCAAACTCCCCTTTGACGCCCGCTTATGACGCACCAACTTTGATATGTAAAGTTCTCTGTCAGGTGACATGAGACAGGCGCCGCGCGGCTCTGTTAGACAGTCGGTATGAAGCTCGCCGACGCCGCTCCCGTCCAGTCCCCGCAGGTCGAACCCGCCCCTTCAAAAGCCGGCGCGCAGCCGTTCGGCAAGGGGTTCGTCACAGACGCTTGGTATTTCGTCGCCCTGGGCCGCGACGTCGCTCCGGCCAGCCTGAAACGCTACGAGATCATGGGCGAGCCGGTGCTGATCGGCCGCACCCGCGCCGGCCAGGTCTATGCGATGCGCGACATCTGTCCCCACCGCGCCGCGCCCCTGTCGGCCGGCAAGCTGGTGGAGAAGCCCGGAGAGGGCGAGACGGTCGAATGCCCCTATCACGGCTGGCGCTTCCGCCCCGACGGCGTCTGCGCCGCCATTCCGTCCCTGGTCGAGGATCAGGCGTTCGAGGCGAACCGCATCCGCGTACGGTCCTATCCGGTGCGCGAAAGCCAGGGCCTCGTCTTTGTCTGGATGGCGTCGGACACCCGCAATCCAATGGAGCCGGACCATGAGCCGCCGGTCTTCCCCGGCGTGGTCGGCGGCGAGGCCAAGCTGGTCGAGGCGATGGATTTCGACAGCCATATCGACCACGCGGTCGTCGGCCTGATGGACCCCGCCCACGGCCCCTACGTCCACCAGCAATGGTGGTGGCGGTCCGAGCATTCGATGCACGAAAAGTCCAAGGCCTTCGCCCCGACCGAATTCGGCTGGGCCATGGTGCGCCATGCGCCTTCGTCGAACAGCCGTCTCTACAAGATCTTGGGCGGGGCGCCCGCGACCGAGATCACCTTCCGCCTGCCGGGCTTCCGCTGGGAGCATATTCAGGTCGGCGAGAAACAGGTCCTGGCCCTGACCTGCCTGACGCCGATCACCGACACGAAGACGCGGATCACCCAAATCTTCTGGTCCGACCACTGGGTGTTCGGCCTGGCCAAACCCTTCCTGCGGATGGGGGTCGTCGCCTTCCTGAAACAGGACGGCGGCATGGTGAACCTGCAGAATGAGGGCCTGCGCTACGACCCCGTCCTGATCTGGATCGACGACGCCGACAAACAGGCCAAATGGTATCAGCAGCTGAAGCGTGAATGGGCCAGGAGCCGCGCCGAGGCGCGCCCGTTCGTGAACCCGATCCAGCCCACGACGCTGAGGTGGAAGAGCTGAAGACGAACGTATCCTCCCCACTGTGTGGGGGGAGACACTTGGTCTTAAAGCTTCAGCCCGTTCTCTTTGGCCAGATCGACCAGCTTCACCATCGGGCGGGGGCCCCAGTGGGCGATGACTTCGGACGCGGCCAGGGAGCCCAGCTTGCCGGCCTCTTCCAGCGTCAGGCCGCGCGCGAGGCCCAGCAGGAAGCCGGCGGCGTACTGGTCGCCGGCGCCGGTGGTGTCGATCACCTTGTCGACCGGATAGGCGGCGACGACGACGCGCTCGTCGCTCTTGATCACGACCGAGCCGTGCTCGCCGCGCGTGACGGCGGCGATCTCGACGATGGCGGCCAGTTTCGCGGCGGCGGCATCGAAGTCTTCGGTCTCGAACAGGGCGCCCAGTTCGGCTTCGTTGGCCAGGACGATGTCGGCGGATTGGGTGATGAAGTCCAACAGCTCGGCGCGCCAGCGCGCGACGACGAAGGTGTCCGACAGGGTGATGGCGACCTTGCGGCCGGCCTTGTGCGCGGCGGCGGCGGCGCGTTCGAAGGCGGCGCGTGCGGGCGCGGGGTCGAACAGATAGCCTTCCAGATAGACGATCTCGCTGGCGCCGATCAGAGCCTCGTCGATGTCGTCGGCATACAGCTGGTTTGCGGCGCCCAGGAAGGTCGCCATGGTGCGCGCTCCGTCCGACAGGACGTTGATCAGGCAACGGCCGGTGCCGAAGCCCTGATCCGCCCCGCCCGTCAGGACAGGGGTGTCGAAGTGAACGCCCGCCGCGCGGATGTCGTGAGTGAAGACCTGGCCCAGCGTATCGTCGGCGACCTTGCCGATATAGGCCGCGCGACCGCCGAACGAGCCGACGCCCGCCACGGTATTGCCGGCCGACCCGCCCGAAGCCTCCACGCCCGGCGCCATGGCGTCATACAGGGCGGCGCTGCGTTCGGCGTCGACCAGCTGCATGGAGTTGGGCGCCAGGTCCTGGGCCGTCAGGAAGGCGGCGTCGCAGGGGCTGAGGACGTCGACGATGGCGTTGCCGACGGCGCAGACGTCATATTGGGCGGTGTTCTGGGTCATGGTCGCGCCTTAGCCGGTCAACGCCCGCACGTCACCCGAAATCACATAAGGAAGCCCTTATATGCTTTGCGTCGCTTCGCTATGAGGACTGCATGACCCATATCGCCGTCCTGACCCCCGATCCCGCCGACAAGACCTATGTCGGGCGCTGGCCAGAGGTGCTGGACCGGTTGAAGGCGACGTTAGAGAGCACGGGCGCGACGGTCACGGCCACGCCCTGGAGCGATCATGTCGAGGACGCGTCGGGCCTTGGGGTCTATGACCTGATCCTGCCGGTCATCGCCTGGGGCTATCACCGCGATCATGGGCGCTGGCTGAAGGCCTGCGCGACGTGGCGCGAGGCCGGTCTGGCGGTCGCCAATCCCGCCGAGGTGCTGCGCTGGAACTCCGACAAGGCCTATCTGGCGCGGCTGGCGGACAAGGGCGTGCCGATCCCGCAGACGCGCTGGACCGACCGCGTGACCCAGGATCAGGTGGACGCCGCCTTCGCCGAGACAGGCGCGCCGGTGCTGATCGTCAAACCGACGGTGTCGGCCGGGGCGTTTCGCACCCTGCGCCTGACGCCAGGCGAGGTGTTGAGCGATGCGCCCGAGGGCGCGGCGATGATCCAGCCCTATCTGAAATCGATCGAAACCGAGGGCGAGACCTCGCTGCTGTTCTTCGGCGACCGGTTCAGCCATGCGGTCAACAAACGGCCGGCAGCCGGCGACTTTCGCATCCAGGTCCAGTTCAGCGGCCTGTACAGGGCCGTGACGCCGGACGCGGCGGCGATGGCCTTGGCCGAGCAGGTGCTGGCCGCCATCGACGAACCGCTGCTTTATGCCCGCATCGACATGGCCCGCGACGACGCCGGTCGATGGGTGCTGATGGAGGCCGAACTGATCGAGCCGGACTTCTATCTGGATCACGACCCCGCGAACGGCGCCGGCTTCGCCGAGGCCGTCAAGGCGCGGCTGGAGGCCTAGGCCGTCTGGCGCTTAATCGCGCCCGAACAGGCCTGGCCTTAGAACTCTTCCCAGTCCGATTGAACGGCGGCCACAGCGGCCCTCCCGCCGCCGCCGGCCGCCATGCGGGCGCGCGCA
>NZ_DLTK01000041.1:4641-5577 GCF_002500885.1 Brevundimonas sp. UBA7838 | reverse complement strand
CAGCACGCGCAGTTGCGGCGTGTCGCGGGTCCGTTCTTCGCCGACGATGACGCCGCGTTCGGAATCGATGGCATCTGGCGCCATCAGGGCCGCCGACATCATCTCGCGCAGGATGTGCAGGCTGGGATCGACCGTCTCATCCTTGGTATTGGGCAGCTCCAGCATATAGGCGGTCTGGTCGAAGCTGGTGAAGGCGTTGGTGTCGGCGCCGAAGGCCAGGCCCAGGCGTTCGAGGATGCGAAGCATCTCGTTTTCCGGCACGTCCTTGGTGCCGTTGAAGGCCATGTGCTCCATGAAGTGAGCCAGACCCTTCTGATCGTCGCGCTCCATCAGCGAGCCGGCGTCGATGCGCAGACGGAAAGAGGCCTGGCCCGGAGGCGTCGCATTGTGCAGCAGGGCGTAGCGCATGCCGTTGGGCAGCAGGCCGTAACGGACGGCCGGATCGGCGGGAATGTCGCTGGCGGCCTGGGCCCAAGGGGCGGACGGCGCGACCTGACCGGCGGCCGCCGCAGCGGGCGGCGCGGTCTGGGCGAGAGCAGGGGCGGCGAACGCCCCGGTGGTCAGGGCCAGTCCCGAGACGGCGACAAGCAGCAGATGACGCGCAGAACGCATGATATCACTCCGAAACCGCAACCCCCGATGGCGCGATGCCGGATGTGTAAAGTGTGCTTGCCCTCGCCACAAGCGGGGCTGGCGAACCTTACCGACTTGTCATGTTCGGATCAGCCGCCGGGGCGGCTGATGTAGAAGCTGGCGCTGTTGCCGACGGCGTTGGCGCCGACCACGGCGGTGCGTCCGGACGAGACCGTGGCGTTGGTGGTCGCGGTGACATTGCCGCTGTTGGTCTGGGTGTTGTTGACGTTGACGTCTCCGCCGCACTGGGAACAGGCATAGCCCGTCACCGCATTGCCGACCGCGTCGGAGCCGACATAGGCG
>NZ_DLTK01000041.1:4028-4461 GCF_002500885.1 Brevundimonas sp. UBA7838 | reverse complement strand
GTTCAGCTGTGTGTTGTCTAGCTTCAGATAGATGTCATTGTTGCCGGCGACCGTCTCGTTGGCGACGCTGCGGGCCGCCAGAACCGTCTGGCCCTGGAGGTTGGTCTGGACGCGGGCGTCGGCGCGGACGCGGCCGGCGTTGGCCTGGTCCGTCTGGATCAGCATGGAGCCGCCGGCGTTGGCGGTGATCGCCTGGTTGGCTCCGGCGTTGGCGCCGACCGTCAGGTCCCAGCCGTTGTCGACATAGACGTCGGTGCGCGCCTCGGTCGTCGATGCGGCGTTCGATTGGCGAATGCCCAGATCCTGGTGCGAGGCGCCGGTCGTATTGGTCTGGACCGCATTGGCGACGGCCTGGGACGAGAAGGTCGCAGGCGCGGGGATGTATTGAACGTCGGCGACGGTCTCGGCGAAGACGGTGGTCTGGGCCCGCTGG
>NZ_DLTK01000041.1:2893-3821 GCF_002500885.1 Brevundimonas sp. UBA7838 | reverse complement strand
CGATGACGCCGGTCAGGGACGAGGAGGGGCCGCCCAGGGCGACGGTGTTGGCGACGGCGGTGCTGGTGGCGAAACCGCCTTGCAGCACGCGGCCGTTCGGCGCCTGAACGTAGGTTCCGGCCTCGACCCGGTCGCCGGTCGCGGACTGGCTGGCGTCCACGGCGAAGGTCGCGCCATTGGTGGTGACGCCGAGATAGTTCCCGCGCGCGGTGGTATCGACGCTGAGTTGACCGTCCGCCTCGCCGTTCACGACCACATTGCTGCGGGCCACAGCGGCCCCGGTCATCGACTGGCGCGAGACCAGGCCGGCGGAGGCGGCCGTGACCCCGCCCGCGAGCGCATTGCCCTGGGCGTTGGTGCTGACGGTCACCTGATCGACGGACAGGTCGATATCCACCAGGCCGGTGACGTCGCCGGTCTGGGTCTGGGTGCTGGAGCAGGCTTCGCCGGCTTGCGGGTCGCAGGTCGGCGTTTGCTGGGCGCTCGCCTCAGTGGCGAGTGCGGCGAACGTCGCCGTCGCGGCCATCATGCCAACGAGACGGATCGGCGCGGGTCTGGCCATTGTTGGTGTCCTGAGTGGGATAGGCCGGATAATAGCCGCCGGTCGGACCGACCGTGGAATCGCCGAGCGGATCGTTGGCGGGGTTCAGGCAGATTTCGGGGCCGGGCGCGCCATAGAGGTTGGCCATGAACTCGACTGTGGCCCGTTCGACCAGGGCGCGGACGGCCAGCTGCGTCGGCTCCATCCCGCCCGTGCCGGCCGAGATGTCGAAGACGTTGCCGTTCAGGAAGTCGAACACGCCGGCCGAGATTTCGCGGCCGATGATCTGCTTCTGATAGGAGACGACATCGACCACCTCCAGCGTGGTCGTCTGGACCAGGCGCAGGTCCATGGCGATGTTCATCACATAGACGCGGTGATTGACGA
>NZ_DLTK01000041.1:2441-2688 GCF_002500885.1 Brevundimonas sp. UBA7838 | reverse complement strand
ACCTCGCCGCCGGCGATGTCGAAGCCGCCGGAGCGGATGTTGTAATTCACCTCAGTGATGCCGCCGACGACATAGAAGTCAGAGCCCGGCACCTGGCCTGCCAGGATGCGGCGGTACTGGGTGTCCTCTGGCCCCTTGGCGTCGGGGGCCTGGTCGCCGATCAGCTTGTTGTTGGCGTAGCGCAACTCAAGCTCGGACACCGAGGTGTCGTAGCGCTCAACGATGCGGGCGCCGGCCTTGGCCAGCG
>NZ_DLTK01000041.1:1150-2253 GCF_002500885.1 Brevundimonas sp. UBA7838 | reverse complement strand
GGCGCCGGCCTTGGCCAGCGCCGAGTTCGCCATCAGGGAGGCGCCGCCGGTGATCTGCCGGCCGCCGTCGGACGACACCGTGCCGGTGTAGTCGCTGATCCGGCCCACGGCCATGCGCGGCGAGGGCAGGTTGTAGCGACGGGCGTAGTCGGCCAGGCAATAGAGCGCGGCGGAATAGGGCGTGGGGTTTGCGGTCACCGGCGCATTGCCGATCGGCGTCGCATATTGACCCGACGGACCCGCGACCGGGCTGACGCAGCCGGCGAGCAGAAGGGCGACGGCCGAAACGGCGGCGGACCCCTTGATGAGATGACGGCGGCTCATGGCAGGTTGATGTTCCCGTTCAGGGCCGTACCGGCGTTGATGGCGCCGGTGTTGGTCTGGGTCGAGTTGACGATGACGGTGTTGCGGCTGCCCTGGACCACCACGTTCAGCTGATTGCCGATGGCGGTGGAGCCGCCGATGGTCGTGCCGCCGTTGCTGGACGCGCCTGCGCCGGCATAGGCCGAGGCCGCGCCGCCGGACTGGCTGGAATAGGATGAGGCGCCCGACTGGATGATGCCGTTGACGATCAGCCGATTGCCGTTGGCATCGCGGGTGTAGCCGGTCGCGGCCGTATTGGCGGCCGTTCGCGCGCCGCCATAGCCCTGCTGGAAGCGCGCAGCGCCGCCCGAACCCGTCGACTGCGCAATCGCCGGCACGCTCGCAGCGGCGGCGAAGGCCATGACGGCGGTGGATACAAACAGCCTCTTGGCGGGCATTCCGGGGTTCCTCGCGCACAAACGAACGCCGGACCACGAGCGTGATCCGCACCCCAACCTGCATTAAGGTTATTAAGAAGCGCTTGATGTGACACAGGTCACTGAGCATTTGTGGCGTCATGTCAGACGCATCCGGTCGATTCGATCCGCCGAACAGCCGCCCGGCGCGAGAGCCGATGTTCAACGTGCCGCTGGTCGTGCTGCTGATCGCGGCATCGATGCCGACGCTCTTTTTCTTCCAACGCGACCTGCCCGACATGGGCATGAGCATGGCGTTCGCGCCCATTGATCTGGAGCAGGGGCGGTGGGGCGGGCTGCTGACGGCCATGCTGCTGCACGGCG
>NZ_DLTK01000041.1:0-1048 GCF_002500885.1 Brevundimonas sp. UBA7838 | reverse complement strand
CCATGCTGCTGCACGGCGGCTGGACACACGCGATCATGAATGCGGTGGCGGCGCTGGCGTTCGGGACGCCGGTGGCGCGGCTGCTCGGGACCAAGGTTGGTCCGACGGTCTTTCTGCTCTTCTATCTGGCGTGCGGCGTGTTGGCGTCGCTGGGCTATGGGCTGATCCATTGGGGATCCAGCGAGCCGATGGTCGGCGCGTCCGGCGCCGTCTTCGGCCTGATCGGCGCCGCGACGCGATTGCTGGGAGGGCAGGGCAGGGTGCTGCCGATGGGCGATCGCCGCGTGATCGGCGCGGCGATCACGTGGATGGCGGTCAACGCCGTGACCGGAATGATCGGCGGACTGCCCGGCGCCGAGGGAGCCAGGATCGCCTGGGAGGCCCACGCGGTCGGGTTCGTCGTCGGCTTTCTGGCCATCGGTCCATTGGGGCGGATGTTCGGGACGGGGGCTGCGCCTGATCGCTGAGGCGCGTTGATTCCGGACGGGGGCTGAGCGATCATCGCTCCCTGAGCGGCCCTGTCGCCATTCCGGCCCCGCGGTCGTCTCTTACAGAGAGAAGGGACCGCGATGTTCGTCGCCGAAATCCTCAAGACCAAGGGAAACGCCGTCTTCTCGATCGCGCCGGATCTGACGGTGACGCAGGCATGCGCAGAATTGGAGCAGAAGCGGGTCGGGGCGCTGGTCGTCTGTGACGGCGACAAGGTGACCGGGGTGTTTTCCGAACGCGATGTGGTCAAGGCGTTGGCGGCCGATGGCGCCGATGCGCTGGCTCGTCCGGTCGCCGACTATATGACGGCCAAGGTGATTTATGCCGAACCGGCCGAGGAGATGTCGGCCTTGATGACCCGCATGACCGATCGGCGCATCCGGCATCTGCCGGTGATGCAGGCGGATCGTCTGGTCGGCGTCATCTCCATCGGCGACGTGGTGAAGTGCCAGATCGCCGAACACGCCCATGAGGCCGAGAGCTTGCGGACCTATATTGCAGGCTGAGAGGCGCGCGCGCTGTTGGACGATTCCGGTTTTGCGAGAAACTTCCCCAATCT
>NZ_DLTK01000077.1:0-2549 GCF_002500885.1 Brevundimonas sp. UBA7838 | reverse complement strand
GGGCGTGACGTCTCCGAGGCCTGCGGCTTCGACCCCGTCGCCTGTACCGGTTGCGCCCAGCCCTGCGCCGGCGCCCGCTCCGGGAGGCGCGGCGTGAGACGGCCCGTCGCGGTTCGCGTTGTCGGACCTCTTCAGTGGATCGTCTATCCGGCCCTGCTCGTCCTCGCCGCGACGGTCGTTCTGGGAACGCCGCTCCAGCTGTTCGGTCTGCATCTGCCCGAGCCGGTCATTCCGATGGTCCTGGCCTTCGCCTGGCCCTTGATCCGGCCCTCGATGCTGGCGCCGGCGGTGCTGTTTCTGATCGGCCTTTTCCTCGATCTGTTCTGGAATACGCCGCTGGGTCTGTGGGCGCTGTGCCTGATGGGCGTCTATGGAACGGTGCTGCTGTCGCGCAATCTGCTGGCGGGGCATGAGGGGCTGATCCGCTTCGGAGCCTATGCCGCCTGCACGCTGGGCGCCTTTTTTCTGGCCTATCTGGTGGTGACGATGCGGGCGGCGAACGCGCCGGCGATCCTGCCGCTGGTCGGACAGGTCGTGCCGACGCTGCTGCTGTTTCCGATCGCCAACTGGATGCTTGAGCGATTCGACGACGGAGATATTCGGTTCCGATGAGCGGCGAGCCCTCCATCTTCTTTGCCGATGTGAATGAGCGTCAGGGATCCTTCCTGCGGCGCACCTTCGTGCTGGGCGGGGCGACGGCGCTGGGGATCACCGCGCTGATCGGACGGCTGGGCCAGTTGCAGGTCGTGCAGGCTCAGGAGTATGCGACCCTGTCGTCGCAGAACCAGTTCAACTTTCGCATGGTCCCGCCGCCGCGCGGCCTGATCAAAGACCGCAACGGCGTCGTCATCGCCGGCAACCGACCCAGCTTCCGGGTGCTGGTGGTGCGTGACGAGACCAAGGATCTGGACCAGACGCTGGACCTGTTGGGACGGCTGTTGCCCGACACGCTGGAGCGTCGTCGCGCCATCATCCGCGATGTCAATGCGGCGTCCAAGTTCAACCCTGTGCCGGTCAAGAGCGACCTGACCTGGGAGGAGTTCGCCAAGGTCAATCAGTACGCCAACGAACTACCTGGCGTGATGGTCGATATGAACGAGGCGCGCTACTACCCGTTCGGCGGATCGTTCGCCCACGTCATCGGCTATGTGGCCAAGGTGTCGGATCGGGACGTCAAGGCCATCCGGGATAAGGGCGAGCAGCCGCCGGCCCTGCTGTTCAACCCCAGCTTCCGCATCGGCCGCCAGGGCGTCGAAAAGGCGTTGGATACCTCGCTGCGCGGCGAGCCGGGCGGCAACCGCGTCGAGGTGGATGCGCGCGGGCGTGTGGTAGCCGAGGATATCGGCGGCTCGCGGCCGGCCGTGCCGGGCAAGGAAGTCGTCCTGACGCTGGACGCCGACGTCCAGAACCGGGCGCTGGAGGTGTTCGGCGACGAGTCGGGTGCCTGCGTCGTCATGGACGTGCGCAACGGCGACATTCTGTGCATGGTCTCGGCGCCGTCGTTCGATCCGAACCTGTTCGTCGGCGGGGTGCCCACCAAGACCTATCGCGCGCTGGCCGACTATGAGCGCAAGCCGCTGCTGGACAAGACGCTGAACGGCACCTTCCCGCCGGGCTCGACCTTCAAGCCGACGACGGCTCTGGCCCTGCTGGAAGCCGGCGTCGATCCCAACATCAGCGTCTTCTGCAGCGGCGCCTATCGCACCGGCAACCGCGTGCAGCGATGCTGGGGGCGGCATGGCACCCAGAATATGCACGACGCGATCAAGAACTCTTGCGACGTCTATTTCTACGCCATGTGCAACCGCGCGGGTGTGGACAATATCCGCAAGGCCGGGCTGGCGCTGGGCTTCGAGCACGAGTTCGACATCGGCGTCGGCAACCAGCGCAAAGGCCTGTTGCCGTCCACGGAATGGAAGGCGCGGACCTTCCCGCGCGATCCGGTCTGGCATCCGGGGGAGACGACCTCTGTCGCGATCGGGCAGGGGGCGATCACGGTGAACGCCCTGCAGCTGGCGGTCATGACCTCGCGGCTGGCGAACGGGAAAAAGCAGCTTCAGCCGCGCCTGATCAAGTCCATCGGCGGCGTTGAACAGCCCAGCGGGGCGGAGGCGCCAGACTTGCCGTTCGATCCGGCTCACGTCGAATATGTGCGCCAGGGCATGATCGCCGTGGCCAACGATCGATCCGGCACCGCCTATCGCCAGAGCCAGTTGGGCCTGGGCGACATACAGATGGCCGGCAAGACCGGCACGGCCCAGGTCCGGAACTACGGCTCCGGCTCGCGCAAGAGCAATATCTGGGCGCTGAAGGATCACAACCTGTTCGTGGCGTTCGCTCCGGTGGATGCGCCGCGATATGCGGTCGCCATCATCGTCGAACACGGGGGCAAGGGCGGAGCGACCGCCGGCGCGCCGCGTGCGCGTGAGGTGATGCGCACCGTGCTGCTCAAGGATCCGGATATGCGAGCCCGCATCGAACGGCCGCTGCCGCCCGAACCGACCGGCGACGCCATCGTCGAGGACGGCGTCGTCGAGATCGGAAGAGCG
>NZ_DLTK01000042.1:0-21128 GCF_002500885.1 Brevundimonas sp. UBA7838 | reverse complement strand
ACGGGGCCGGCTGGCGCGGCGCCGGGCGGTGCGGGGTTCAGCGAGGCCGTCTTCGTGGCGAGGGGCGTGCATGATCGGCCGTGGTCGCCGTCTGGTCTGACGGTCGAGACGTCGGCCAAGGGTCTGGCGACCCGATGGACGCCGCGCGTGCGGCTGTTCGGCGACAGTTGGGATAGGGAACCGACAACGGTCGATCCGATGCGGTTCCGGCTGCGTGTGCGGGACGGAGATATCGTGGTGCGGACAATGGAGGTGGAGGGCGTGTCGGGCTTCTATGCAGCGGCTGACTTGGCGGCGGACTTCCCAGAAGGCGCGACATCGATGGCGCGGATCGCCGTGGCGCAGTGGGGCGAAGGGTTCGGGTGGGGCTCAGAAGCAGAAGTGGAGGCGGAAATCCGGCAGGTCTGACCAAATAGGGCGGGTCCAGCCCTTTGCGCGGGGCGGGGCATGGCTTAACTGACGGCCTCTCGACCTTTTTTTAGCTGGAGCGACAACGGACGTGGCAGGCGACCCCTACAAGGAACTGGGCGTTTCGAAGGGCGCGAGCGCGGACGAGGTCAAGAAGGCGTATCGCAAGCTCGCCAAGGAGCTGCATCCCGACAAGAACCCCGGCGACAAGATCACCGAGGACAAGTTCAAACGGGTGACCGCGGCCTTCGACATCCTGGGCGACAAGGAAAAGCGCGCCAAATACGACGCGGGCCAGATCGACGGCGACGGCAACGAACAGTATCGCGGCTTCGGCGGGGGCGGTCGCGCCGGCGGCAGCCCGTTCGGCCAGGGCGGCAATCCGTTCGGACAAGGCGGCGGGCCGGGCGGCCGGGCCAACTTCGAAGGCGTCGATCTGGACGAGCTGTTCGGCATGTTCGGCGGGGCCGGGCGGCAGCGCGGCGCTAGGGACTTCACCTCACGCGGTCAGGACGTGAAGGCGACGCTGGACATCAGTCTGGAAGACGCCATCGCCGGGGCGACGCGACGGATTCAGTTCTCGGATGGACGCACACTGGACGTGACCATTCCCAAGGGCGCGTCGGAAGGCCAGACGATCCGCCTGCGCGGTCAGGGATCGCCGGGACGCGGGGCCGAGAACGGCGACGCCCTGATCGAACTGAGGATCGAACCGCACCCCATCTACAAGCGCGACGGGGCGGACCTGACCATGGACCTGCCGGTGTCGGTGCCCGACGCGGTGCTGGGCGCCAAGGTGCGGGTGCCGACGCCCGAGGGCGCGGTGCAGATGACGCTGCCGGCGGGATCGAACTCGGGCAAGGTGCTAAGGCTGAAGGGGCGCGGCGCGTTTGCGCAAGGCAGGCGCGGCGATCTGCTGGCGCGGGTGATGGTGACGCTGCCCGATGCGCCGGACACCGAACTGACCGCCTTCGCCGAGGATTGGCGGGCCAAGCGGCCCTATACGCCGGGGCGGTGAGTGTGCTGAAGCCGCATGAAGCGCGGCAGCGCCAAAGGAAGACAGCATGAGCACGAAGCCTGATGTGAAGCCGGCGCGGCCGTGGTTTTCGGCGGGGCCGACGGCGAAGCGGCCGGGCTATGCGCTGGGCGGATTGCCGTCCGACCTGCTGGGACGCGGCATTCGCGCGCCCGAGGTGGTGGAGCGGTTCGCGCATGGCCTGCGGCTGACACGCGAGGTGCTGGAAGTGCCCGACAGCCATGTGATGCTCTATACGCCGGGGTCTGACACAGGCGCGGTCGAGGCGGCGCTGTGGGGCATGCTGGGCGCCCGGCCTGTGCAGGTTGTGGCGTTCGAGAACTTCGGTCTGACCTGGCTGGCGGACGTGAAGGATCATCTGGGGCTGGAGCCCGAGGCGCTGACGGCGCCGTGGGGCGAACTGCCCGATCTGAGCCGGGCCGACTGGTCCAAGGACGTGGTGTTCCCGTGGAACGGCACGACCTCGGGCGTGCGCGTGCCGGACGCCGACTGGATCGCCGACGATCGCGAGGGGCTGGCGATCTGCGACGCGACCTCCGCCGCCTTCGCCATGCCGCTGCCGTGGGACAAGCTGGATGTCGTGACCTTCAGCTTCCAGAAGGCGCTGGGCGGCGAGGCGGGCATCGGGGTGATGGTGCTGTCGCCGCGCGCGGTCGAGCGGCTGGATACCTTCCGGCCGGATCGGGCGATTCCGAAACTGCTGCGGCTGACCGACGGCAAGGGACGATTCGATCGGGCGCTGGCGGACGGCGTGGCGATCAACACCTTCTCGATCCTGACCATCGAAGACTGGATCGACGCCCTGGGCTGGGCCAAGGACATCGGCGGATTGAGCGAACTGATCCGGCGGACAGACGCCAACTACGCCGCGTTGGCGCAATGGGTGGAGCGCACCGAATGGATCGCCTTCCTGCCGGATCAGCCGGAGATCCGATCGACGACCTCGGTTTGCCTAAAGTTCACCGATGCGCGGATCGCCGCCTTGGACGACAAGGTGCAGAAGGCCTTTGTCGTGCGGTTCAAGGCCCTGCTGGAAGGCGAGGCGGCCGTGTTCGATATGGAGCCGCATCGCAATGCGCCGCCTGGCCTTCGACTATGGTGCGGTTGCACGGTCGAGACCGCCGATGTGATCGCGGCGACGCCCTGGCTGGAATGGGCCTTCGAGACAGCGGTCAGCGAAGTCGGATAAATCCGCCTGACGGGACGACATCGGACGATTCCCTCGCTATAGGCTGCGCCCGCATTCCAGTGCGGAGAGACGGTTTTGGCGAACGTAGCGGTGGTCGGCGCCCAGTGGGGCGACGAGGGCAAGGGCAAGATCGTGGACTGGCTTTCCAACCGCGCCGACATGGTCGTGCGGTTCCAGGGCGGTCACAATGCGGGCCATACGCTGGTCGTGGACGGCAAGGTCTACAAGCTGGCGCTGCTGCCCAGCGGCGTGGTGCAGGGCAAGCCGTCGATCATCGGCAACGGCGTGGTCGTCGATCCGTGGCATCTGGTCGGCGAGATCGAGAAGATCGCCGCCCAGGGTGTGGCGATCAGCCCTGAAATCCTGACCATTGCGGACAACGCCTGCCTGATCCTGCCCATCCACCCTGCGCTGGACGTCGCGCGCGAGGCGGCGGCCAGCGCGCCGGGCGCCAAGATCGGCACGACCGGGCGGGGCATCGGTCCGGCCTATGAAGACAAGGTGGGGCGTCGCGCCATTCGGGTCTGCGATCTGGCCAATGAAGACGATCTGAAGGTCAAGATCGACCGGTTGCGCTCGCACCACGATCCGCTGCGCGCCGGTCTGGGGTTGGAGCCGATCGATCCCGACGCGCTGCTGGCGCAGTTGCTGGAGATCGCGCCGAAGATCCTGCCCTATGTGAAACCGGCCTGGCGCGTGCTGGACCAGGCGCAAAAGGACGGCAAGCGTGTGCTGTTCGAAGGGGCGCAGGGCGCCTTCCTGGACGTGGATCACGGCACCTATCCCTATGTCACCAGTTCCAACACCGTCGCCGGCCAGGCGGCGGCGGGGTCGGGGATCGGACCGCGCGGCGTCGGTTATGTGCTGGGCATCGTGAAGGCCTATACGACGCGCGTCGGAGAGGGCCCCTTCGCCTGCGAACTGAATGATGAGGTCGGCGCGCATCTGGCGACCGTTGGCCGCGAGGTCGGGGTCAACACCGGCCGCGCCCGCCGCTGCGGCTGGTTCGACGCCGTGTTGGTGCGCCAGTCCGTGGCGATCAACGGCATCGACGGGATCGCCCTGACCAAGCTGGACGTGCTGGATGGGTTGAAGACGCTGAAAATCTGCGTCGGCTACAAGGTCGATGGCGAGGTGCTGGACTATCTGCCCTCGAGCCTGAAGGCTCAGGGCGCGGCCGAGCCGGTGTTCGAGGAGCTGGAAGGCTGGAGCGAAAGCACCGCCGGGGTCCGCAGCTTCAAGGACATCAACGCCAACGCCATCAAATATGTGCGCCGGATCGAGGAGTTGATCGGCGCCCCAGTGGCCCTGCTGTCGACCAGCCCAGAGCGCGACGACACCATTCTGATGCGCGATCCGTTCCAGGGCTGAGGCTTTGGAAGGGGCGGCGTGAGGCGGCGGACTACGCAGAAAGACCTATTCAACAGGTCTTAACCCGTCGGCGGTAAGGATAATGGCTCCAACCTCGGAGTCTGATGTGTTCGCCGCAAACGCCAGAACCATAAGCCGCATGGAGCCCGCGCTTCGTCGGGTGGTCATCGTGGACGCCAATCTGTCGTCAGCGCGACTGCTGACGGACATCGTGAAGGGCATGGGGGCGCGCGAGGTCTATTCCGAAGGCGACGAGGAACGCGCGCTAGAGTTGCTGCGCGACGTCGAGCCAGGCGTGATCTTCACAGAACGGTCCGGAGACAAGCTGAACGGCGAGACGCTGGCGCGGCGCATTCGGCGCTCCAGCATGTCGTGCCGCATGTCGCCGATCATCATGGTGACGGGCGAGGCGACGGCTGCGGCGATCAAGGGCGCGCGCGACGCCGGCATCCATGAGTTCCTGAGAAAGCCGTTCACGACAGGCGACCTGTTCAAGCGGGTCGAGAATGTGACGTTGAAGCCCCGGCCCTGGATCGAGGCGGTCGGCTATGTCGGGCCGGATCGTCGCCGGTTCAACTCAGGCGAATATTCAGGCGCCCGCAAGCGCCGCAGCGATGGCGCGGCTGGAGGCGGCCCTGCCGAAATCAGCGATCAGGCGTCGCGAATCCTGGTTTCGGCCATGTCGCAGTTTGAGCAGGATCCGTCGCAGGCGACGCGCGCCATTCGCCAGCAGGCCGAGACGCTGAACGGTCTGGCCATCAAGACGGCGGACGCGCGGCTGGCGATGGCTGTGGCGACCCTGCAGGCCTATGTGGCCAGCGGTCAGGTGACGAAGGCGGGACTGGCCCAGCCGATCGGCACGGTGGTGACGGCTGCGAGAGCGGCCAATGAAGCGGCGCCGGTGGCGCGCGCGTCATGATAGATGGTCCGCCGCGCCGTTGAAGGCGCAGCGGACCGACTTGCTTAGGCGTCGACCAGGTTCCGCTCTTCGGCGGCGGCGCGCATGGCCTTTTGCAGCTTCTCAAAGGCGCGGACCTCGATCTGACGCACGCGCTCGCGCGAAACGCCGTACTGGCCGGCGAGCTCTTCCAGCGTGACCGGATCGTCCTTGAGGCGACGTTCCGTGAGGATGTGCTTCTCACGATCGGTCAGCTCTTCCATGGCCTCCTGAAGGAGGCTCATGCGGATGCCCTTTTCTTCGTCGTCGGCGAGCTGGGTTTCCTGAGACACGGCCGTGTCATCGGCCAGCCAGTCCTGCCACTCGCTTTCGCCGTCGGCGCGCAGAGGGGCGTTCAGGGAGGCGTCGCCGCCGAGACGGCGGTTCATGTTGGTGACCTCTTCCTCCGTCACGCCAAGTTTGGTGGCGATGGCGGCGAGGTGTTCAGGATGCAGATCGCCTTCCTCGAAGGCCGAGATCTGGCTCTTGGCCTTGCGCAGGTTGAAGAACAGCTTCTTCTGCGCTGCGGTGGTGCCCATCTTCACAAGCGACCAGCTGCGCAGGATGTATTCCTGGATCGAGGCGCGGATCCACCACATGGCGTAGGTCGCCAGGCGGAAACCCTTGTCGGCGTCGAACTTCTTGACGGCCTGCATCAGGCCGACGTTGCCCTCGGAAATGACTTCGCCGATCGGCAGGCCGTAGCCGCGATAACCCATGGCGATCTTGGCCACGAGACGAAGGTGCGAGGTGACGAGACGGTGGGCGGCTTCGGGGTCCTGGTGTTCAGACCAACGCTTGGCGAGCATGAACTCCTCGTCCTTGGTCAGCATCGGAAACTTGCGGATTTCCGTCAGATAACGCGACAGGCCTTGTTCAGGCGACATCACCGCGAGCGTACTATTGGCAGCCATATACAGGTCCCTCCGACCGTCTTGAACGAGCGGGCTCTTCGTCATCGGCCACGGTGTGTGCGCCGACGTCTCACCCCTCAACCGGTGAAGTAGCGATGGGTTGCCGCCATTTTTAGAGGCGGATCGTCACACGAAAGCGTGACCGTGGCCCTGGCGCCACTCGCGCCGATCGACGTCCTATATAGAACTTTGTCAGTTGCTATTCAAGACCTGCCTACACGGGCGGCTGTTCAGAGTTCGGCGAGCCGTGTTTCGAGACGCTGCATGTCGTACGGCGGCGCGGTCTCGAAGCGAAGCGCCTCGCCCGTGACAGGATGGACAAAGCCCAGAACGGCGGCGTGGAGGGCCTGACGCTCGAGGGCCGCTTCTGTGATGGCGGTGCGAACGGGAATGGCTGGACTGCCCGAGCCGTAGGTCGCGTCGCCGAGGATCGGCGCGCCTTTGGACGACAGGTGGACGCGGATTTGATGCGTGCGGCCGGTGTGCAGGGTGCAGGCGACCCGCGCAGCCATGGGTGCGCCGCCAGCTTTCGCGGGCTGCCCGAAGGTCGCTTGGACGACATAGTCGGTGATGGCCTCGCGACCGCCGGCCTTGAGGACCGCCATCTTCTTGCGGTCGCCGGTGGAGCGCCCGATGCGGGTGTGGATACGGCCGGTCGCGGGCGACGGCGCGCCGCGTGTCAGGGCGATGTAGGTGCGCTCGATGTCGTGCGCAGCGAACAGGGCGGAGAGGCCGGCGTGGGCGCGGTCGGTCTTGGCGGCGACCATGACGCCGGAGGTGTCCTTGTCCAGCCGGTGAACGATTCCGGGGCGGGCGACGCCGCCGATGCCCGAGAGGCTGTCGCCGCAATGGGCCAGCAGCGCATTGACCAGGGTGCCGTCGGGCGTGCCGGGCGCGGGGTGGGCGGCCATGCCCGCAGGCTTGTCGATGACGATAAGGTCGGCGTCCTCGTAGAGAACGGTCAGGGGAATGGCCTGGGGCTGGGGCGTGGCCGGCGCGATGGGCGGCAGGGCGACGGCATAGAGGCCGGGCTGGGCCTTGGCGGAACCGCCGGTCAGGACCGCGCCATCGCGGCTGACGGCGCCCTCGGCCAGCAGGGCCTGGAGCCGGGCGCGCGACAGGGTAGGGAAGGCGCCGGCCAGGGCCTTGTCCAGGCGAACGCCGGCCGCGTCGATGCGGGCCTCCAGCACCTCGGCGGGGGCGCCGGTCGCGGGGTCTTCGTCTTCGTCGATCAGATCATGGGCGGACACGCCGTCTCCCTAGCACGACCGGCCGCTTGCGCGAGGGGCGCGGGTGAGGTGATAGTCAAGCTTGGGGGCGTAGGGGACATCCGATGAAGCGGTTGATGATCGCCGGGGGCGCGTTCGCCGCGGCGGCGCTGCTGAGCAGCTGCACGACCATGAGCAAGGACGAATGCCTCGCCGGCGCCTGGGGCGAGAAGGGCTATGCCGACGGGGCGTCGGGCTGTCCGATGACGCGACTGGACGACCACGCCAAGGCCTGCGCCAAGTTTCAGATCGCACCCAACTCGGCCGCCTACGGCTCGGCGCGTGAGGATGGCTTGCGGACCTACTGCACCTTCCAGCGCGGCTGGGAGGAGGGGCGGGCGGGCAATGCCTATTATGGCGTTTGTCGGCCGGAGGAGGAGCAGGCGTTTCTGCCGGCCTATCGCGACGGCCGAATGCTGCATGAGGTCGAGGACGCCTACGAGACGGCGGAAAGCGCGCTGAACAGCGCCGAGGCCCGGATCGAGAACCGCGAAGACAAGCTGGAGGCCAAGGAGCGCGAACTGCGCGGCGACGGCCTGACGGACGAAGAGCGGGAGCGTGTCCGTGACCGCATCCAAGAGGTCAGAGGCGAAATCCGCGATGCGCGTCGCAATGCCCGAGAGGCCCGCGACGCGCTGGATCAGGTGGAATGGGACGTTCGCCGGGTGCGGCGCGAACTGAGCGGCCGCTACCCGGTCTAGACGACGGTCCTAGGCGGCCTTGACGGATGCGCCGCGGAAGGACGGATCCAGGTCGCCCGAGGCGTAGCGCTTCGCCATCTGGGCGGTGGAAAGCGGGCGGATCTTGGAGGCCTGGCCCTCGCAGCCGAACTGCTGGTAGCGCTCCATGCAGAGCTTCTTCATCGCCTCCTTGGCGGGCTTCAGATAATAGCGCGGGTCGAACTCGCCCGGCTTCTCCATCAGGGCCTTACGGATGGCGCCGGTGATGGCCATGCGGTTGTCGGTGTCGATGTTGACCTTGCGCACGCCG
The DNA here is from genome assembly GCF_002500885.1 of Brevundimonas sp. UBA7838. Taxonomy (NCBI): domain Bacteria; kingdom Pseudomonadati; phylum Pseudomonadota; class Alphaproteobacteria; order Caulobacterales; family Caulobacteraceae; genus Brevundimonas; species Brevundimonas sp. UBA7838. Next base: position 13,015 of record NZ_DLTK01000042.1, on the reverse strand, counting down.
TGCTTGATGCCGCGCTGGATTTCCTCGACCGGCACGCCCCAGGTCTGGGGCATTTCGCCGCCGTACTGGTTGATGATGTCCTGCAGATCCTGTGGCACAGACGAAGAGCCGTGCATCACCAGGTGGGTGTTGGGCAGGCGGCGATGGATTTCCTCGATCACGTTCATGGCCAAGACCTCGCCGTCCGGCTGACGCGTGAACTTGTATGCGCCGTGGCTGGTGCCCATGGCGATGGCGAGGGCGTCGACCTTGGTGGCGGCGACGAAATCGACGGCCTGATCCGGGTCGGTCAGCAGTTGCGAGTGGTCCAGCTTGCCCTCGAAGCCGTGGCCGTCCTCGGCCTCGCCCATGCCGGTTTCCAGCGAGCCCAGCACGCCCAGTTCGCCCTCGACCGAGACGCCGCAGGCGTGGGCCATTTCGGTGACGCGACGGGTGACGTCGACGTTGTATTCATAGCTGGCGGGGGTCTTGGCGTCTTCCTCCAGTGAGCCATCCATCATCACGCTGGTGAAGCCGTACTGGATGGCGGTGGCGCAGGTCGCCGGGCCGTTGCCGTGGTCTTGGTGCATGCAGACCGGGATGTGCGGATAGAGCTCGGCCAGGGCGTCGATCAGCTTGGCCAGAACGATATCGTTGGCGTAGTTCCGGGCGCCGCGCGAGGCCTGAATGATGACTGGGGCGTTGACCTCATGGGCCGCCTCCATGATCGCCAGACCCTGTTCCATGTTGTTGATGTTGTAGGCGGGCAGGCCGTAGTCATTCTCTGCCGCGTGGTCGAGCAGCTGTCGCAGCGTGATGCGCGCCATGGGGTAGTCTCCTAAGCCGAATAGTCTTTTTGGTTGGGCGAGAGATTAGACGCCGGACAGCGCGAAGTCACGCCGTGTTACAGCCGTTTCAGCGCCGATTTCGAAGACAGGATGCAGGCGTGATCCGCCTGCATCGCTGAGCCTTCAGGCGCGCAGGGCCTCGACGCCGGGCAGGGGCTTGCCCTCCATCCATTCCAGGAAGGCGCCGCCGGCGGTAGAGACGAATGTCAGGTCCGCAGCAACGCCGGCATGACCGACGGCTGCGACCGTGTCGCCGCCGCCCGCCACCGCGATCAGGGCGCCGGCCTTGGTGCGCTCGGCGACGTGCTTGGCCGCGGCGACCGTGGCGGCGTCGAAGGGCGGAACCTCGAACACGCCCAGCGGGCCGTTCCAGATCAGGGTCTTGGAGCCGTCGATCGCGGCGTTCAGGCGGTCGACGGTGTCGGGACCGGCGTCCAGGATCTTGTCGTCCTTCGCGAGGGCCCCTCCTGTCGTGACGGTGCGGGCGTCGGCGCCGGGCTTGACCTCGGTCGCCACGACGACATCGACGGGCAGCAGGATGTGGCAGCCCTTGGTCTCGGCTTCCGCCAGGATTTCGCGCGCCGTGTCCGCCATATCCTTTTCGGCCAGCGAGCCTCCGATATCGACGCCTTGCGCATAAAGGAAGGTGTTGGCCATGCCGCCGCCGATGGCCAGCGTGTCCAGCTTGCCGACCAGGTTCTTCAGCAGATCAAGCTTGGTCGAAACCTTGGAGCCGCCGACGATGCCGACCACCGGCTTCTGCGGATTGCCGAGCGCCGCATCGAGCGCGTCCAGTTCGCGCCGCATGGATTCGCCGGCGTAAGCCGGGATGTGGTGGGCGACGCCTTCGGTCGAGGCGTGGGCGCGGTGGGCGGCCGAGAAGGCGTCGTTGACGTAGAGATCGCCGAGATCCGCCAGCTTCTGGGCGAAGACCGGATCATTGGCCTCTTCCGCCGCGTGGAAGCGCACGTTCTCCAGCAGGACCACGCCGCCGGCGTCCAGGTCGCGGATGGCGTCCACGGCGTCAGGACCGATGCAGTCGTCGGCGAAACGGACGGGGGCGCCGAGCAGTTCTTCCAGCGGCTGGACGACGGGTTTCAGGGTCATCGACGGGACGCGCTGGCCCTTGGGACGGTCGAAGTGGGCCAGCAGCGCGACCTTGGCGCCCGCGTCGCGCAGGCGCTGGATCGTCGGCAGGGCGACCCGCAGACGGGTGTCGTCCGTAACCTTGCCGCCCTCCATCGGGACGTTGAAGTCCACGCGGACCAGGGCCGTCTTGCCGGCGAGATCCTGGGCGTCGTCGAGAGTGCGGAAAGTCATGATCGTTTCCCTGTCTCCTCCCGGTCGCAAAGCGATGGGGAGGTGGCGCGGCGCGCTTGCGCCGTGACGGAGGGGCTTTGGCCCCGAGTTCGGTGCGGTGGAAAGAGCCCCTCCACCACTTCATGGTCCCCCTCCCCACGGTGTGGGGAGGAGACTTTTGCGATCTTACAGGAACTTCGCCATCTGCAACGCCGTGTCGCTCATGCGCGTCGCGAAGCCCCACTCGTTATCATACCAGCTCAACACGCGGGCCAGCTTCCCGTCGACGACCTGGGTCTGGGGCAGGGCGGCGGTGGAAGAGGCCGCGATGTGGTTCAGGTCGTGCGAAACCAGCGGGTCGGTCGTCGTGAACAGGACGTCCTTCATCGGACCGTCGGCGGCGGCCTGAAGCGCCGCGTTGATCTCTTCGACCGTGATCGCGCGACCGGCGACGACCTTCAGATCGACGACCGAGACGTTGGGGGTCGGGACGCGGATCGACGAGCCGTCCAGCTTGCCCTTCAGCTCCGGCAGGACAAGGCCCAGCGCCTTGGCGGCGCCGGTCGAGGTCGGGATCATGGACAGGGCCGCGGCGCGGGCGCGGTAAAGGTCCTTGTGCATCGTATCCAGCGTCGGCTGGTCGCCGGTGTAGGAGTGGATGGTGGTCATATAGCCGCGCTCGATGCCGAACAGGTCGTTCAGCACCTTGGCGACGGGGGCCAGGGCGTTGGTGGTGCACGAGCCGTTCGACACGACGATGTCGTCGGCGGTCAGGGTTTCGTGGTTGACCTTGTAGACGATGGTCTTGTCGGCGCCGTCTGCGGGGGCCGAAACCAGGACGCGCTTGGCGCCGGCCTTCAGGTGGGCGCTGGCCTTGTCCTTGGAGGTGAAGATGCCGGTGCATTCGAAGGCGATGTCCACCTTCAACTCGGCGTGCGGCAGATTGGCGGGATCGCGTTCGGCCGTGACCTTGATCTTGCCGGTGCCGACGTCGATCCAGTCCTCGCCCGAGGTCACTGTGCCGGGGAAGCGTCCGTGGACCGAATCGTAGCGGAACAGGTGGGCGTTGGTCTCGACCGGACCCAGGTCGTTGATCGCCACCACCTCGATGTCCGTGCGGCCATGCTCGATGATCGAGCGAAGGACGAGACGGCCGATGCGGCCGAAACCATTGATGGCGACGCGAACGGTCATGGGAAGCTCCTCTGAAGGGTAGGGTGTTGTGCTCTTCATATAGGTTGGCGTCTCAATGAAGCGGTCGCGGACGGCTTTCAACCCCGCGCACGTAACATGATGTGATGGACGGTTACGCTTCGTCGGCTGTCCGAATGGAGTGGCGGCAAGAAACACCTTTCTTTGGATCATTTTGCTTTCGTCACGCAAAATTATTGCGACAGGGGTTGTGCGACTCCAGCGGCTATGGTTTCTTGGCGTCAGAACAGGGAGCCGCCCGTGGCCACGATGACGCGCGACATGACGAAGGGACGCACCGCGAAGGCGGCAGCGGCCGTTCGCGCGCCGGTCGGCCTGCAAAGCCCCGTATTCCTCATTACCCTCGTACTTCTCGGCCTGCTTACGCAAGCGGCGTGGATGCACGCGACCTGACCCTAGACACACTCAGGATCGTCTCGCACCACCCCGCCTCCGAAAGGAAGCGGGGTTTTTCGTGCGCGGCGGTTCGAAAGAACCGGATCGATGACGCAAAATTCTACCTCTCAGCCCAGAAAGCCGAATGCGCGCAGCGCGGCGGTGACGGTTGGTCCGAACCGGGCCGCCGCCCGCTCTTATCTGCGCGCCGCCGGCATGCAGGACGCCGACTTCGAAAAGCCGATGATCGGCATCGTCAACACCTGGTCGACGGTCACGCCGTGCAACATGCACCTGGACCGCCTGGCCAAGGATGTCCGCGCCGGCATCACGGCGGCAGGTGGCTATCCGGTTGATTTCAACACCATCGTCGTCACCGACGGCATCTCGATGGGCACGGCGGGCATGAAGGCTTCGCTGATCAGCCGCGAGGTCGTCGCCGACAGCATCGAACTGGCCATCGAGGGCCACCAGCTGGACGGCGTGGTCTGCATCGTCGGCTGCGACAAGACGATCCCGGCGGCGGCCATGGCCCTGGCGCGGATGGATATCCCCGGCCTGGTCTATTACGGCGGCACCATCATGCCGGGCGTGATCGGGACGAAAGAGGTCTCGGTCCAGGAGGTGTTCGAGGCCATCGGCGCCCATTCGGCCGGCGCCCTGGACGACGAAGGGCTGAAGGCGGTCGAACAGGCCGTCTGCCCCGGCGCCGGGGCCTGCGGCGGTCAGTTCACGGCCAACACCATGGCCATGGCCTTGTCTGTCATGGGCATCTCGCCCATGGGCGCCAACGATGTGCCCGCCGTCGATCCGAACAAGGCCGCGGAGGGTGAACGCTGCGGCCGCCTGATCGTCGAGCGCGTCTTCTCCGGCGACACGGCCCGCAAATACATCACCCGCGCCAGCCTGAAGAACGCCGCCGTCGCCGTCTCGGCCTCGGGCGGGTCGACCAATGCGGTCATGCACCTGACGGCCATTGCGGCGGAAGCCGGCGTCGAGTTCGGCGTCGAGGACTGCCACCAGGCCTGCGTCGAGGCGCCGGTCATCTGTGATCTGAAGCCGGGCGGCCGCTTCCTGGCCTCGCATCTGTTCGCCGCCGGCGGCACGCGTCTGGTCACCCAGCGGATGGCTGAGGCCGGCAAGATCGTGAACACTCCCACCGTCACTGGCCGCAGCCTGTTCGCCGAGGCCGCCGAGGCCGAGGAAACGCCGGGCCAGGTGGTGGTGACCAACTTCGACGCCCCTGTGATGGATCGCGGCAGCTTCGCCGTCATCTATGGCGATGTCGCCCCGGAAGGCGCGGTCATCAAGCTGACGGGCCACAAGGTCGACACGTTCGAAGGTCCGGCCTGCGTCTTCGACTCAGAGGAGGATGCCTTCCACGCCGTTCAGGATGGATCGGTCGGCGAGGGTGACGTGATCATCATCCGCTACGAAGGACCCAAGGGCGGTCCGGGCATGCGCGAGATGCTGCAGGTCACCGCCGCCCTGAAGGGTCGCAAGATCGACAATGTCGCCCTGCTGACCGACGGCCGGTTCTCGGGCGCCAGCTACGGCTTCGTCGCCGGCCATGTCTCGCCGGAAGCCGCCGTGGGCGGCCCGATCGCCCTCATTCGCGATGGTGACCGCATCACCATCGACGTCACCAACCGCCGCATCGACGTCAATGTCGATCTGGCGACGCGCCGGGCGGGCTTTACGCCCCACGTAGTCCGCCCGGCGCGAGGTGTCTTCGCCAAATACCGCGCCTCGGTCGCCTCGGCCGCCCAGGGCGCTGTCACCATCCCCAACCCGCCGCCGGCCCAAGTCCCGGCAAGCCACAAAACCAACGCTGCTCAGGACGCCTGACCCATGGCCATCACCATCTACACCAACGAAGACATCAAGCCGGGCGCCATCGCCGGCCAGCGCATCGCCATCATCGGCTACGGCTCGCAGGGTCGCGCTCACGCCCAGAACCTGAAGGACAGCGGCCACGACGTGGTCGCCGGCGTCCGTCACGGCGGCACGGGCTGGAAACACGCCACCGCCGACGGCGTGCCGACCGCAGAGCCGGCCGAGGCCGTCAAGGGCGCTGACATCATCGCCATCCTGACCCCTGACATGGTTCAGGGCGACGTCTATCGCGACATCATCGAGCCGAACGCCAAGGAGGGGTCGGCCCTGCTGTTCGCCCACGGCTTCTCGATCATCTACGGTCGCATCACCCCGCGCGAGGACATGGACGTGATCCTGGTCGCGCCCAAGGGACCGGGCGATCTGGTCCGCCGCGAGTTCCAGCGCGGGCGCGGCGTGCCCAGCCTGTTCGCCGTCGAGAAGGACGCGACCGGCAAGGCGCGCGACCGGGCCATGGGTTACGCCAAAGGCAATGGCGGCGCGACCGGCGGCCTGCTGGAAACCACCTTCCGCGAAGAGACCGAGACCGATCTGTTCGGCGAACAGGCCGTCCTGTGCGGCGGCGCCAAGGAACTGGTCATCCAGGGCTTCAACACCCTGGTCGAGGCCGGCTACCAGCCCGAAATCGCCTATTTCGAATGCCTGCATGAGCTGAAGCTGATCGTGGACCTGTTCTACGAAGGCGGCATCTCCAAGATGCACCACTTCATCTCCGAGACGGCCAAATACGGCGCGGTCGCCAGCGGCCCGCGCGTCGTGACCGAAGAGACCAAGGCCCGCATGAAGACCATTCTGGAAGAGATCCAGGACGGCACCTTTGCGCGCAACTGGATCGCCGAGAACGAGGCCGGCAAGCCGCAATACGAGGCCTGGCTGAAGGCGGACCGCGAGAGCCAGATCGAACAGGTCGGCGCTCGTCTGCGCGAACGCATGGCCTGGCTGAACACGCCCAAGGCAGAAGCGGCCTGATCGCCGCCTGAACGACCGGATGATCCTGATGACCGCCGCCGCCTTCAAACCTCAAGCCGAGACCGCTCCCCAGTCGGGTGCGCGTCTGCTGGTCTCCACCCTGGAGCGGCTGGGGGTGGAGGTGGTGTTCGGCTATCCGGGCGGCGCCATCATGCCGGTCTATGACGCCCTGGCCGGCTCCAAGCTGAAGCACATCCTGGTCCGCCATGAGCAGGGCGCGGCCTTCTCGGCCGACGCCTATGCCAGGAAGAGCGGCAAGGTCGGGGTCTGCATGGCGACTTCAGGCCCCGGCGCCACCAATCTGGTCACCGGCATCGCCAATGCGATGATGGACTCGGTGCCGATCGTCTGCATCACCGGCAACGTCGCCCAAGGCCTGATGGGCACTGACGCCTTTCAGGAGATCGACATCCTGGGCGTCACCCTGCCGATCGTGAAACATTCGATCCTGGTCCGCTCGGCCGCCGAGGTTCCCGCCGCGATCGAGGAAGCCTTCCATATCGCTCGCTCGGGCCGCCCCGGTCCGGTTCTGGTCGATCTGCCCAAGGATGTGCAGTTCGAGACGACCGGCGAGGACTACGGTTTCTCCATTCCCAACCAGACGCCGCGCGTCGATCACGACGCCATCGCCGCCGCCGAGGCCGCGATCCGGGCGGCGAAGAAGCCGTTGGTCTATATCGGCGGCGGAGTGAAGATCGGCGGCGCGACCGAGGCTCTGCGCGCCTTCGTCGCCGCGACCGGCATCCCCCAGGTCTCGACCCTGAACGCCCTGGGCACCATCCCGACCGATGCGCCGGGCATGCTGGGCATGCTGGGCATGCACGGCACGCGCGCCGCCAACCACGCGGTGCAGGACAGCGATCTGCTGATCGTCGTCGGCGCCCGGTTCGACGACCGCGCGACGGGCAAGCTGGCCGAGTTCGCGCCTAACGCTCGCATCATCCATTTCGATATCGACGCTTCGGAAGTCGGCAAGCTGCGCAGCGCCAATGTCGCCGTCGTCGGCGAGCTGCGCGAAGGCGTTGAGGCGCTGACCGCGCGCATGCGGTCGGGCGCCGCACTGGACATTCAGGCCTGGGCCGACGACTGCGCTGGTGCGGCCAAAGCGGGCGCTCACCGCTATGACGCGCCGGGCGAGGGGGTCTATGCGCCCGCCCTGCTGAAGGAAATCTCGGAAGCGGCGGGCGATGATTTCGTCGCCGCCTGCGACGTGGGCCAGCATCAGATGTGGGCGGCCATGCACTGCCGCTTCGCCAAGCCGGAAGCTCACATCACCTCGGGCGGTCTGGGCGCGATGGGCTTTGGTTTGCCCGCCGGCATCGGGGCCAAGCTGGCCGATCCGTCCGCGACGGTCGTCACAATCGCCGGCGATGGCGGCTTCATGATGAACATCCAGGAGCTGGCGACGCTGAAGCGTTACGGCATCCCGCTGAAGATCGTGCTGATCGACAATTCCTCGCTGGGCCTGGTGCGCCAGTGGCAGGAGCTGTTCTTCGCCGAGAACTATTCCGAGATCGACCTGTCCGACAACCCGGACTTCGGGAAGGTCGCCGAAGCGTTCGGCATCGAGGCCTTCCGCATCGATCGCCGCGATCAGGTGTCCGGCGGCATCCAGCGCCTGCTGGCCGCCGACGGTCCCTGCTTGGCCCATGTGGTCATCGACCCCCGAGACAACGTCTGGCCGCTGGTTCCGCCGGGCAAGAACAACGCTGAAATGATGGAGGGCTCCTGAGATGAGCAACACGATCCACATCCAGATCGACCGTGCGGACGGTTCGCTTCAGCGTCTCATCGGCCTGGTGGAGCGCCGCGGCTTCCACATCGACGGCATGGCTCTGGCTGACGAGGGCGCCTTCCGCCGCATCGCCCTGACCGTACGCGGCCGCGACGCCGGCCGCTGCATGGACAACCTGGGTCGCCAGATCGACCGGCTGTTCGGCGTGCGCCGGATCAGCAACGACATTATTCAATCCGAGGCCGCGTGATGATTACCCCCGAAAGCGTACGCGTATCGGGCTTATCCCGCACCGAGCAGATCGCCGCCGACCCCAACCGTGTCATCGTCTTCGACACGACGATGCGGGACGGGGAACAGGCCCCTGGCTTCTCCATGTCCGCCCAGGCCAAGGTGAAGATGGCCCAGGTTCTGCGGGACCTGGGCGTGGACGTTATCGAGGCGGGCTTCGCCGCCGCCTCGCCCGGCGACGAGGACTGCATCCGTCGCGTGGCCGGCGAGGTCGAGGGCCCGATCTTCAGCTCCCTGTCGCGCGCCAACGAGAAGGACATCGACGCCACCTTCCGCGCCCTGGCGCCGGCGCCGAAGTCGCACCGTCGTTGTCACACCTTCATCGGCACCAGCCCGATCCACCGTTCCGCCAAGCTGAAGATGTCCACCAATGAGGTGCTGTCGACGGCCGTGCGGTCGGTGGAATACGCCCGGAGCCTGTTCGACGATGTCGAATTCTCGGCCGAGGACGCCTTCCGCACCGAGCCGGAGTTTCTGGCCGATGTGCTGGAGGCCGCCGCCGACGCCGGCGCCCGCACTCTGAATGTCCCTGACACTGTCGGCTATGCGACTCCGGAAGAGGTGCGCGAAACCTATCGCGCCCTGGCCGCGCGCATCAAGAAGCGCCATCCGCACGTGATCTTCTCGGCCCACTGCCACGACGACCTGGGCATGGCGGTCGCCAACTCCCTGGCCGCCGTCGAGGGCGGTGCGCGTCAGATCGAGGGCGCGATCAACGGCATCGGCGAGCGGGCCGGCAACTGCTCGATCGAAGAGGTCATCATGGCGCTGAAGGTCCGCGAGGACCGCTATGGCGTCACGACCGGCGCCGACAGCCGTCATCTGGTGCGCGCCTCCAAGATCCTGTGCGAGATCACCGAGACGGTCATCGCCCGCAACAAGTCCGTGGTGGGCATCAACGCCTTCGCCCACGAGGCGGGAATCCACCAGCACGGCATGCTGGCCGACAGCCGCACCTATGAGATCATGCGGCCCCAGGATGTCGGCTTCGAAGGCAGTTGGTTCGTGCTGGGCAAGCATTCGGGCCGTCACGCCATCGCCAAGCGCGCCGAGACCATCGGTCGTCCCATCGAGAGCGAGCGTCTGGCGGCGGTGGTCGCCGGCTTCAAGTCGCGCGCGGACCAGATCGGCGAGATCAACGACGCCGAACTGATCGCCATCATCGACCGCGTCGACGGCGTGTCCGAGATCGTGGCCCAATATGCCTGATCCCAAGACCCTGTTCGACAAGGTGTGGGACGCCCATGTCGTGCGGCCGGAAACGGCCGACACGCCGGGCGTGCTGTATATCGACCTGCATCTGGTCCACGAAGTCACCAGCCCCCAGGCCTTCAGCGAGATCGAGGCGCGAGGGCTGAAGGTCCGTCGCCCCGACCGGACCTATGCGACCCTGGACCATTCGACGCCGACCCTGCCGGCGGGACTGAACGGGCTGAAACCCTATGTCACGGCCCAGGCCGAGGCGCAGGTCCATACGCTGGAGCGGAACTGCGCCGCCCACGGCGTGCCGCTCGCGGGATGGGGCTCAGAAGACCGTGGCGTGGTCCACGTCATGGGGCCGGAACTGGGCCTTACCCAGCCGGGCATGACCGTGGTCTGCGGCGACAGCCATACGGCGACGCACGGCGCCTTCGGGGCTCTGGCCTTCGGAATCGGTACGTCCGAGGTCGGCCATGTGCTGGCGACCCAGTGCCTGTTGCAGCGCAAGGCCAAGGCCATGCGAGTGACGGTGGACGGCGCGTTGCAGCCCGGCGTCTCGGGCAAGGACGTCGCCCTGGCGGTCATCGCCGCCATCGGCTTCGGCGGCGGCACCGGCTATGTCATCGAATACGCGGGCGAGGCGGTGCGGTCGCTGGACATGGAAGGGCGTATGACCCTGTGCAACATGTCCATCGAGGCCGGCGCGCGAGCCGGAATGATCGCGCCGGACCAGACGACCATCGACTGGCTGCGCGGTCGCAAGCACGTGCCAGCAGACTATGAGGCGGCGAGCGCCGAATGGCTGAAACTGGCGACGGATGCAGGCGCGGTCTTCGACAAGGAAGTGACCATCGACGGCGCCGCCATCCGACCCATGGCGACCTGGGGCACGACGCCGGATGCGGGCGCGCCCATCGGCTCGCCCGTGCCGCAACCGCAGTCGGACTCAGACCGCAAGGCCATCGCCTATATGGGCTTCACGGCCGGGGAGGCGACGACGAGCCAGCCGGTGGATGTGGTATTCATCGGCTCCTGCACCAACGGGCGCCTGCCCGATCTGCGCGCCGCCGCCGAGGTGCTGCGCGGCCACAAGGTCAAGCCGGGTCTGCGCATGCTGGTGGTGCCGGGGTCCGAGACCGTGCGTCGCGACGCCGAGGCTGAAGGCCTGGATCAAGTCTTCATCGCCGCCGGGGCCGAATGGCGCATTCCCGGCTGTTCGATGTGCATCGCCATGAATGGCGATTTCGTCGCGCCGGGCCAACTGGCCGTATCCACATCGAACCGCAATTTCGAAGGCCGCCAAGGCAAGGACGCCCGCACCATCCTGGCCAGTCCAGCGACGGCGGCGGCGACGGCGGTCGCTGGCGTGCTGACCGATCCGCGCGTCTTTCTGAAGGAGGTCGAGCATGTCTGAACCCTTCCAGGTGCTGACCTCCAAGACCGTGACCCTGAGCCAGGCCAATATCGACACCGACCAGATCATTCCGGCGCGCTTCCTGACCACGACCACGCGCGAAGGGCTGGGCAAGGCCGCCTTCTATGACTGGCGTTACGAAGACGACGGCTCGGAAAAACCCGAGGCCATTCTGAATCGCATCGATCCGGCCGAGCATCGCATCCTTCTGGCGGGGCGGAACTTCGCCTGCGGTTCGTCGCGCGAACATGCGCCCTGGGCTCTGCTGGACTATGGGTTCCGGGCGGTGATCTCGACCGAGATCGCTGACATTTTTACATCGAATGCGCTGAAAAACGGCCTGCTGCCCATCGTGGTCAGTCAGGCGGTTTGGGACGATCTGGCGTCGCAGCCGGACCAACCGGTCACGATCGACCTCCAGGCCAATCAGATCCAGTGCGGCAATGCCGAACCCGTGACGTTCGGGGTCGAATCCTTCGCCCGCCAATGCCTGCTGGACGGGGTGGACACCCTGGGCTGGCTGCAATCAAACATGCCTGAAATCGAAGCCTACGAGCGATCGAAAGAGACCGTAAGATGAGCACCGCCGCCACCAAGACCTACAACATCGTCCTGCTGCCCGGCGACGGCGTCGGACCGGAGGTCACTCGGGCCGCGCGTGATGTCTTGCGGGTCATTGGCGACTTCTATGGTCACCATTTCGAGTTCGCCGAGCATCTGATCGGTGGCGCGGCCATCGACGAAACAGGCGAACCCTTGCCCGAGGCGACGCGCGCCGCCTGCGTCGCGTCCGACGCCGTGCTGCTGGGCGCCGTCGGCGGACCGAAATGGGATGGCGGCAAGGCGCGTCCGGAACAGGGGCTGTTGGCCATCCGCAAGGCGATGGGCCTGTTCGCCAATCTGCGGCCGTTGCAGGTGTCGCCGGTGCTGGCGCACCGCTCCCCGCTGAAGAAGGAGATCGTCGAGGGCGTCGATCTAATCGTCTTCCGCGAACTGACCGGCGGCGTCTATTTCGGTGAGAAGACCCGCACCGCCGACCGCGCCACCGACCTGTGCGAATACACCGTGCCGGAGATCGAGCGGGTGACCCGCGCCGCCTTCCAGACCGCTCAACAGCGTCGCGGCAAGGTGACCTCGGTCGACAAGGCCAATGTCATGGAGACCAGTCGCTTGTGGCGCGAGGTCGTGACCCGCATCCATGCCGAGGAGTTCCCAGACATCACCCTGGAGCACGCCCTGGTGGACTCCATGGCCATGCACCTGATCCGCAAGCCGCGCGAATACGACGTCATCCTGACCGAAAACATGTTCGGCGACATCCTGTCGGACGAGATCTCTGTGCTGGGCGGCTCCATCGGCCTGTTGCCGTCGGCGTCGCTGGGCGCGGGCGGGCCGGGTCTGTTCGAGCCGATCCACGGCTCGGCGCCGGACATCGCCGGCAAGGGCATTGCCAACCCCTACGCGACCCTCTTCAGCGCCGCGATGCTGCTGCGCCATTCGCTGGGCCTGGAGGCCGAAGCCGCTGCGGTGGAAGCCGCCGTGCACGCGGTGCTGGATGACGGCGTGTTCACCGCCGATCTCGCGGCCAAGGGGCAGGCAGTCAGCACCGCTGCCGCCACCGACGCGGTGCTTGCCAAGCTGAAGTGATGCCAGGAAGGGGTCGGATCCTTTTCTGCAGGAAAAGGCTCTGCCCCCGGCAACTGCCGTCGAGCATGGCTGCACTGCCCCCTGCCGGTGCAGCCACCCATGGGCTGGCTGCACTGTAGATCCACGCCATGCGTGGATGGGGTCGGGTCC
>NZ_DLTK01000087.1:897-7570 GCF_002500885.1 Brevundimonas sp. UBA7838 | reverse complement strand
GCCGTCCAGCCCCAGCTCGCCGAGGGCGGCCCAGCCGTCGAGCGCATCGGGCGCGATCACCCCCATGGCCGCCATCAGGGCCAGAGCGATGGGCAGGTCGAAATGGCTGCCCTCCTTGGGCAGGTCGGCCGGCGCCAGGTTGGCGATGATCCGCTTGGCGGGCAGGGCCAGACCGATGCCGGCGAAGGCCCCGCGCACCCGCTCCTTGCTTTCGGCCACCGCCTTGTCCGGCAGGCCCACGATGTTGAAGATGGTCGGCCCGTCATTGCCGATCAATTGGACCTCGACGTCGACGCGCCGTGCTTCCACCCCGTCAAAGGCGACCGTGACAACCCGCGCGACCATGTCGTTCTCCCACCTGAACAAGAGAACGAACCATGAACCGAAATCTAATTCAAGTGGCGATCACGCAACCTGTGCGGCGCGTTTGGCCTCGATGGCGTCCCACATGAGGGCCGTGGCGTCGATGCCGGTGAAGGCCTTCAGCTGCTGTGCGCCGGTGGGGGAGGTGACGTTGATCTCGGTCAGATAGTCGCCGATCACGTCGATGCCGACGAAGATCAGGCCGCGTTCTCTCAGTGTCGGACCGATGGCGGCGCAGATTTCCAGGTCGCGCGGCGTCAGCTCGACCGGCATGGCCGTGCCGCCGACGTGCAGGTTCGACCGCACCGCGCCCGCCGCCGGGACGCGATTAATGGCGCCGACGGGCTCGCCGTCGATCAGCAGGATGCGCTTGTCGCCCTTGGACACGGCGGGAATGAACTTCTGGATCACCAGCGGATCGCGGCTGCCGGCGGCGTGGATCTCGATCAGGGCGTCCAGGTTGGGGTCGTCGGCGCGCAGCTTGATCACGCCCGAACCGCCGTTGCCGTGCAGGGGCTTCAAAACCACCTCGCCATGCTTTTTATGGAAGGCGTCCAAGGCGACGGGGTCGGCCGAGATCAGGGTCGGCGGCTGCAGGCCGGGGAAGGCGGTGACCATCAGCTTTTCGGGGGCCGAACGCACCTGGGCCGGGTCGTTGACCACCAGGGTCCGGGGATGCACCGTCTCCAGCAGATAGGTGGCGGTCACATAGGCCATGTCGAACGGCGGATCCTGGCGCATCAGGATCACGTCCACGTCCTGGGCCAAATCCAGTTTTTCCCAGTCGCCGAAGTCGACGTGGTTGCCGACCTCGCGCCGCACGGTGATCGGGCGGGCGCGGCAGTAGAGGCGGCCCTCTTCCAGCGCCAGGGTGCGGAAGTCATAGACCCACTGTTTGTGACCGCGCGCCTGAGCCGTCTCGGCCATCAGGAAGGTGGTGTCCCCGGCGATGTCGACGGCCTCGATCGGGTCCATCTGGATGGCGACTCTGAGGGTCATTTTTCTTGGGCCTATCGCGCGTTGCGCTACTTGAGGCCCTTTGGGCGCGCCGCGCTCCGGGCCAGTGGATGTTCGGTGTCGGTGCGGCGGTCAGTCGATCTGACGCGCTTCCTCGGCCAGCATGATCGGCACGCCTTCGCGGATCGGATAGGCCAGTTTGGCGCCCGCCGAGATCAATTCGTTGGCGTTGCGGTCGTAGGTCAGCTTGCCGCGCGTGACGGGGCAGACCAGCACCTCCAACAGGCGGGGATCGACGGACACGGGCGTATTGAAGGCGTCACTCATTTTTCTTGGCCTATCGCGCTGGCGCTAGTTGAGAGCTCTTTAGGGCGCTACCGCGCTTTGCGCTACTTGAGCCCGTCATTGCATGGACGGTGCGGCGTCGTCACCGCCGTCGGCGGCGTCGATGCGCATCAGGGCGGTCAGGGCCTCGGCGCGGGGCATCAGGCCCATGGCCTCCAGCAGAGCCTGCTTCTCGGCGGGTTCGAACGGCAGGGCCATCGACAGGCTGTTGACCAGGGCCTCCATCGGCGCGGTCTCGGCCGTCTCCCAATCGATGTCCAGGAGCCGGTGGGCCATATAGGCGCGCAGGGCGTCGAGGAAGGCGTCCCTGTCGAAGTCCGGCTCCTCGGGCGGGGAGACGAGATCGTCCTCATAGGCCTCGAACGCCGCGCGAACCTGGCGGTAGGGGGTCTTGGACGGCATCTCGGCGGCGATGCGGAAGCGTGACACGCCGGTCAGGGTGATCAGATAGCGCCCGTCGGAGGTCTCGGCGAAACTGGTGATCCGACCCGCGCAGCCGACGGGCGACAAGCCGGGCAGGGCCGGCGTGCCGCCCTTGGGCTGGACCAGGCCGATGATCCGGTCGCCGGCCATGGCGTCGTCCACCATGTTCAGATAGCGCGGCTCGAAGATGTTCAGCGGCAGCTGTCCGCGCGGCAGCAGGATGGTCCCGCCCAGCGGGAACACCGGGATCACCTGGGGCAGGTCGAGGGCGCGGACATAGCCTTGAGGCATCACTTCTCCTGGGGCCTACCGCGCTTCGCGCTGCTTGAGGCCCGCTTGTTCTGGATCACGAAAACAGAATGGACGACAGGCGGCGACGGCCATCCTTGGACACGTCCGAGGTCAGGCCCGCCGCCTCGAAGATGACAAGCAACTGTTTGCGGGCCGCCTGATCGTTCCACTCGCGGTCGGCCTGGATGATGGCCAGCAGATTGTCGACCGCGCCCTTGAAGTCGCCGGCCGCGCTCTGGGCCTCGGCCAGGTCGAAACGCGCCTGATGATCGTTCGGATCGGCGGCGACCTTGGCCTCAAGTTCGGCCGAGGCGCCGGAAGGGGTTTTAGACGCCAGGGCCAGTTGGGCGCGCACGCTCTGGACCGTCGGCTCCTTGGAGTCCTGCGGCGCCATGGCGATGGTCTGGGCCGCCTGTTCGGGGTCGCCGCCCGCCAGATAGACCCGCGCCATGCCGGCGATCGCCTTCTCGTTCTCAGGCTCGATCGACAGAACGTGGGCGAAGGCTTGGGCCGCGCCGCCGAAGTCGTTCAGGCCCAGCGATTCCTCGCCCAGCTCCAGCAGTTGCGCCGTCTCGGTCGAGCCGCCCTGACCGCCGGTCAGCTTGTCGATGAAGGCCTTGATCTGACTGTCGGGAATGGCGCCCTGGAAGCCGTCGACCGGCTGGCCGTTGACGAAGGCGTAGACAGTCGGGATCGACTGTACCCGCAGCTGGCCCGCATAGGCCGGGTTGGCGTCCACATCGATCTTGACCATCTTCACCGCTCCCTTGGCGGCGCGCACGGCCTTCTCCAGCGCCGGACCCAGGGTCCGGCACGGCCCGCACCAGGTGGCCCAGAAGTCGACGATGACCGGCTGATGCTTGGACGCCTCGATGACGTCGGTCATGAAGGAGGCGTCGGTGCCTTCCTTGATCAGGTCGCCGGCGGCGTCGGGGGTCAGGGTCGGGTCGAGCAGGGTCATGGGCGAGGTCCGCGCAGAGATCGGTCAGTGTCAACGGTTCAGATGGCGTCGGGATGCGTCGGCATCAAGCCGGGAAAAGGTCGCGCCGGGATTTGAGACGGTGGTGACGAAAAACACCGTCTAATTCGTCTAATTCGTCTAAAATCGCCTCTCGTCGCCGCGCGCTTGATCCATGATTTGCGAGATGGGGCTTAGGCCGCGAGGTTCAAGCGGTTGGCGTTAAGCGGTGACGACCGCGCAAACGCAAGGCTAGCCGGCCTGCCAGAAATATGACGCTAGGCCGATCAAGATGGCTAGGCTTAGGCAGGCTCTCAGCGCCAATGAGGGCTTGTACCAATCATTGCGTCCCTGAAGCACTGCCGTTTGATGTTCACGCACTCCGCGTTGCAACATGACGAAGGTTGATAGCCCGACGAGCGGCAACCATGCGTACGAAGACGTGACCCAGACCCAAGTCTCTTGGATCAGGTTGTTCACTCCCAAGAAAGATAGCATCGCGACCACAAGTGAGATTATCGCCAGCGCCCACATTGCTACTGTCCAACGATCTGGCATCAAATATCCCTCAAAGCCTCGAAATCCACAACGACCGGCTCCCGCCCCAGCAGCGCCAGAACTCGCCGAAAGGCCGACCGATCCAGGGCGGTGGTCGCCGTATTGGTCAGGGGGTGGAAGTTGACGATGTCGGCGTCCCACAGGCGCCGGTCCAAGACGAAGGTGACGCGGCGGTCGGTGTCGTTGATCAGGCCCAGCGCCGTGACCGAGCCGGGGCGGACGCCCAGCGTTTCCCACATCAGGGTCTCGGCGCCGAACGACAGGCGGCCTGAGCCTATGACGGCGGCGGCGCGCTTCAGGTCGATGACCGTGTCCTGACGCGCCGAGATCAGCCACAGCCGGCCTTTGTGATCCTTCAGAAACAGGTTCTTGGTGTGGGCGCCGGGCAGGTCGGCCTTGAGGTCCTGCCCCTCCTCGACGCGAAAGACGGCCGGGTGGTCGTGGGTGACATGATCCACGCCGTTCGCCTTCAGCCAGACGGTCAGGGTCTCGCGGTCGAAAGCGGGTGCGTCAGTCATGGTTGAGCCGTCGGGTTTCGGGCGTTAGGAAATGGTCATGGTCGATACCGTCAACACGCGCCCGCTGGAACTGGAATGCTATCCGATGACGGCCCGGCCGCCGGACCTGGTGCCCGGCCGCCAGTCGCGCAACTGGATGGACGCCTTCATCAGTCGCCACCCCTATCGCTGTCTGCCGCTGAACATGGCCAACACGACGGGGTGGGAAATCCTGTGCCCGTTCGGCTTCTCGGCCGAGTGGAACGGCGGTCCGCGCCAGGAAGACATCGTCATCACGCCGGATCGGCCCCAGCACGATCTGGCCCATTTCGTCACCTCGCACTTCTCGCGCGGGGTGCTGACCATGCATCCGCAATATCTGTTCCGCACGCCGCCTGGCTGGGGGATGATGTGCTCGGGGTCGCCCAACCATGTGAAGGACGGCATCCAGCCGCTGGTCGGCCTGATCGAGACGGACTGGCTGCCCTTCCCCTTCACGATGAACTGGATCTTCACCCGGCCGGGGCGGATCACCTTCGAGAAGGGCGAACCCTTCTGCTTCATCAATCTGATCGAGCACAAGAAAGTCGAACAGTTCCAGCCGATCATCCGCACGCTGGAATCCAACCCGGTGATGAAGGGTCAGTTCGAAGCCTGGAACCGCGCCCGCACCGACTTCAACCAGCGTTTGGCCGGCGGCGATCCGGATGCGGCCAAGGAGGCCTGGCAGCGCTACTACTTTAAGGGCGAGGTGCCGGAAGATATGGGCACGGCGCCGGCGACCCACTCCAACAAGCGCCGGCTGAAGTCGCCGCGGGTGGGATGAAAGAAAAAGCCCCTCTCCACGCCGTGGAGAGGGGCTTTTATCATCAGGCCGCCGGGCGGGTGACCTGCGGGCCCAGGTTCTGGATCACCTCGCGGGCGTCGAAGGCGTTGGGGTCATTGGCGGGTTTGGGGCCGCGACCCAGGACGATCTCGGCATTGGCCTCGAATCGATCGACCTGGCGGACGTCGAAGTCGTTGACGCCCCACGGGCCGTAACGGTCCCACGGGCTCCAGAAGCCGCTGCGGTAGTAGCGCCACGACGGACCCCAATAGGGGCTGTAGAAGCGGTTATAGCCCGAATAGAACGGATCGGGCGTACCCACGAAGCGGGTGTCGCGGTCGGTGGCGCGGTTGACGGTGGAGAACCAGTCGTAACCGCTCTCGACGGTCAGTTCGGCCGAACGCAGCAGCAGCGACTGTTCGACCTGTTCGCGCGAGGTCAGCGAATTGCCCGAGAAGCTGACCCGGAAACGATTGTTCTCCAAGCGCTGGTGGGCATAGCCGCCACGCTGGCCGTTGAAGCCTGCGGGTTGATACGGGGTGGCGGTGGCGCAGGCCGCCAGGGCCAGACCGGCGGCGACGGTCACCGCTAGGGTCTTCAGGGGGAGGGTTTTCATGACATCAAACTCCTTGATCGCCCATTCGGGCGCTCTGACGGCTGAACGGAGCATGAACGAAGGCGTTCCCGACCACTGTATGACGAAGCGTCGCGGCGTCTAGAGCCGAAGAACGATCAGCACGGCGGCGACCATCAGCAGTAGGCCGACGAAGACGCCGAAGCCCTTTCGAAAGCGTGGTTGCTGCATGCGTTGCGACAAGGCGGCGCCGGACAGGGCGTAGGTGCTCATCGATACCATATCCATGCCGATGGCCGCCATGGCGAACATCGCCATCTGCGGCGCGACCGGGCGGTTCACGTCGATGAAGGGCGGCAGGACGGCGGTGAAGAACAGGATAGCCTTGGGGTTTGCGATCTGGACGGCGAACCCGTCGATCAGGGCGCTTCGGCCTTTTTTGACGACGACCTCGTCGGGATCGGCGGCGGTGGCGAAGGCGCCGCGCAGCGCCTTGATCCCCAGCCAGGCCACATAGAGCGCGCCCAGGACGGCGATGACCTTGAAGGCGGCGGGGAAGGCCTTGACCAGGGCGCCCAGACCCAGGGCCGCAGCGCCGAACCACACCAGCGTCGCGGCGTTCATGCCCAGCACGCCGATCAGGGCCGAGGCGCGGCCCTTTTCAACGCCGGTCGCGACGGCGAACAGATTGGCCGGGCCGGGCGTGATCGCCATCACCGCCATGACGCCGAGGAAGGTCGAATAGAGGTGCGGATCGACGGGCAGGGCAGGCATGCGGCGCGATGTCGCTGCTTAGTCGGGCGCGGTCAAGGCGCTCTGTCTCCTCCCCGCGTCGTGGGGAGGTGGCGCGGCGCGTCTTCGCGCCGTGACGGAGGGGCTCT
>NZ_DLTK01000087.1:0-632 GCF_002500885.1 Brevundimonas sp. UBA7838 | reverse complement strand
CGCCGTGACGGAGGGGCTCTTAACCGCCAATACGCATCCAGGCGATTACAAGTGCCCCTCCACCGCTGCGCGGTCCACTCCTTCTTTCATGAGGAGATAAAGACGTTAGGCGGCCGGACGGGCAGGCGGCGCCGGCGGCACGGGCGCTTCCGGGGCCTCGGGCGCTTCGACGCCCTCCTCGACGACGGCGTCGGCGGCCTGGTCCAGGGCGTATTGGGCGACCAGGCTGTAGGTCTCCATCTGCTCGGGCGTCGGATTGGTCCAGGCGCTGTTGCGGGCGATGCCTTCTGCGGTGACGACGCCCTTCTGCATTCCCTCTTCCATCGCCTGTTTGACCTCGGGGTCATTCAGCGCCTCAGCGACAATGGCGTCGACGTCGATGTCCTTCAGGGCCTGGGCGGCCATTTCGGTGGCGTGTTTCGTGGTCTCGGCGGTGAAGGCGGCGACATCGGGCGCATAGTCCGACCACAGGGCGGCGATGCGACGGCCGCGTTCGGCCTCGCTCAGGCTCTCGTCTTCGGAAATCGCCTCGGCGCGTTCGCCAAAGGTCTCCATGCGCGCTTCGAAGGCCTCGGCGGCGGCTTCCATGCGGGCTTCGGCGGCTTCAGCGGAAGCCGGAGCCGGAGCCGGCG
>NZ_DLTK01000138.1:0-9669 GCF_002500885.1 Brevundimonas sp. UBA7838 | reverse complement strand
CAACCATGAGGATCGCGATCCGTTCTGGATGGGCGGCTATCTGAAGGCGCTACGCTGGTCGCTGGGCAACCGGTGGAAAGTCTTGATCCTCGGCGTGCTGTTTCTGTTTGGCTCCATCGCCACGGCCGTCATCGCCAAGATGTCGTTCGAATTCATGTCGCCCGGCGATACCGCCCGCGCCGCCTTCCAGGTCGAACTGCCGCCTGGCGCGACGCTGGCCCAGACCGACGCCGTGGTTCGGCAGGTCACAAAGCGGCTGGAGGCCCGCCCCGAGGTGATCTCGGTCTATGCCGCCATCGGCGGTCAGGACGTGACCCAGGCCAATGTCTATGCCGACATGGTCCCCAAGGGCGACCGCGAACTGAGCCAGCAGGCCTTCGCCCGCGCCATGGTGGACGAGCTGAAACAGATCCCTGGCGCCCGCATCCGTGCGGGCATCGCCCAGCAGGGCGGCGGTCCCGGCGATGGCACCAGCTACACCTTCTCGATCCTCAGCGATAATCCCGACGCCCTGAACGCAGCGGCTAGAAAGGTCGAGGAAGAGATGCGCGGCGTCCCCGGCCTGGCCAACGTCGTCAACTCGGCCGCCATCGCCCGACCCGAAATTCTGGTCACGCCACGTCCCGACGAGGCGGCCCTGGCCGGCGTTTCGGCGGGCGCCATCTCTCAAGCCGTGCGGGTCGCCACCATCGGCGACGTGGATCAGAACCTGCCCAAGTACAATCTCGGCGACCGCCAGATCCCGATCCGCCTGCAACTGACCGCAGATGCGCGCGAGGATCTGACCGTGCTGGAGAACCTGCGCGTGCCGGCGACGGGCGGAACCTCTGTCCCACTCAGCGCCGTCGCCGATATCCAGTTCGGCGCCGGCCCCGCCACCGTCACCCGCCAGGATCGGTCGCGTATCGCCTCGATCAGCGCCGAGTTGGACGGCATCACCACCGGTGCGGCGGGCGCGGCGGTCAACCGCCTGCCCTCGGTCAAGAACCTGCCCGCCGGCGTGCGTCAGGTGCCGGCCGGCGACGCCGAGTTCATTCAGGAGATGCTGACCGGCTTCGCCATCGCCTTCGCCTCGGGCATTCTGCTGATGTATGCGGTTCTGACGCTGCTGTTCAAAAGCTTCGCCTATCCGATCACCATCATGGCGGCCTTGCCGCTGGCCATCGGCGGCGCCTTCATCGCCCTGGCTATCGGCGGCGCCAACTTCTCCATGTCGGCCCTGATCGGGGTGCTGATGCTGATGGGGATCGCGGCCAAGAACTCCATCCTGCTGGTGGATTATGTCATCATGGCCGAGCGAGAGGGTATGCCCCGCCACGAGGCCATCATGGATGCGGCGCACAAGCGCGCCCGGCCGATTTTGATGACCACATTCGCCATGGGCGCCGGCATGGTGCCCATCGCCCTTGGGGTGGGCGCCGACGTCCAGTTCCGCTCACCCATGGCCATCGCCGTGCTGGGCGGACTGATCTCATCGACCTTCCTGTCCCTGCTCTACATCCCCGCCATCTTCACCATCGTCGACGACATCGCCGGCTGGGGCCGCCGCATCCTGAGCCGAAAGACGGCCGGGCAGCGGGAGTTGGCGAAACCCAGACAGGGGCCGTTGGTGGAGTAGCGCGCGGCGCCTTTCACACCGCACCTTCGTCACCGTCTCCGTCACCCTCGGTAAAGCGCCCGAGGGTGACGGTTCTGAAAGAGCCAGGTTTTTCGCGTCGATCCGGACCGGAACAGACTAAGCGCAACGCGCAGCCGATCTGCCAATTCCTGGAAAATGATGGCGCGGAGAGCCTACGCCTTCGCGGAGCCTTCTCTACCGAGACCTTCTTCGCGGGGTGGTATCCGCCGCTCTAGTACGCGACGGGCGCGCTGGGCCAGGACAGGCGGGCGATCGCGCCGGGCGATGAGGGCTGCAGGGACCATTCTCCGCCCAGCTGGCGGGCCAGGGCGGTGATGATCCGCAGGCCCAGGCTCGTCGGTTCGCCGCTCGCCGCTTCAGTAACCCCCACGCCGTCGTCGGCGACCGTCAGCGTGCGAACCGCGCCATCGTCGCACAGATCGATCGTGATCCGGCCTGGCCGGTCGGGAAAGGCGTGCTCCAGCGCGTTGTTGACACACTCCAGCATGATCAGGACCACGGGCGTGGCCTCCTCGGCCGACAGAACCACGTCGCCGCTGGAGATGGAGACAATCACGTCGTCACGCGCGGCCGCCGTCAGCGCATCGTCGACGATCGATCGCGCCAAATCCTGAAAAGCGGTGTTCTTCTGGTCTGCGTCGGCCAAACTGCGCTGGATGCGGGCCACCAGACCCGTGCGGGACGAGGCGTCGGCCAAAGCCTTTCTGGCGCCTGGGTCGGCGGCGGCGCGCGCCTCCAGGCTCAACAAGGCGCTGACCACCTGAATATTGTTCGACACCCGGTGCTGCACTTCTCTGAGCAGAATGTCGCGGCTTTCCGCGAGCGCGGCGTTGCGCTCGACTTCGCGCGCCAACTTTCCTGACGCCTTGTCCATGCCGACGATGAAGAAGATGTCGACGGCGACGACGAAGGCATAGAAGCCGATCGCGACGAAGGTCGCGACGCTGAGGTCGAACCCAGCCGGGCCGATCCAGAACCACCAGGCCGACAACCCCGACAGGGTCGCTGTCAGGACCGCCGGGCGCAGGCCCGCATAGAAGGCGACCAGCACGACGGCCGGAAAAAAGGTCAGATAGGGAAAGCCCGGCGGAAACCAGTGCGCCAGGCCGTAGCGAATAGCGAAGGCGACCAGCCAGGCGGCTATGGCGAAGGCATAACCGCGCCAGACGGGCGTTCGAAACTTCTGATGACGCATTCGCTTCCTCAATGGACGCAGTGCGTCGACAAAGCCTTGTATCGGGCAGTGGAACTCCGCGTCCAGCATGGCTTGACGAGAGAAACCGGTCGATCGGCGAAAAGTCGATAACGAGAGCCTGCTGTGACAACGCGAGGTCGCGCCCGCCAACGGGCTTGATTGCAAAGAAAAAGGGCCGGCCGGTTTCCCGGTCGGCCCTTGGTCGGTCAGCCTTGAGGGCTGGCGATCAGTATTTGACCTTCAGCGTCACGCCGTAAGTGCGCGGGGCGCCGAGGTAGGCGTTGTAGGTCGCCGTGTCGGTGGCCTGGTTGTAGAAGGTGCCGTTGGCTTGCGGCGTCGTGGTGTTGGTGAAGGCCGTACCCAGCAGCGGCGCGGCGAAGCCGACCTGGGTGTATTCTTCTTCCAGCAGGTTCTGGCCCCAGACCTCCAGCGTCCAGCGCTCATCCGCCGAACCGATCGAGACCCGGCCGTTGACGACGGTGAAGGCGTCCTGGTTCTTGTACGGCAGCAGGTCCGAGCCGGTGTTGTATTCGGTCGAATATTTGGCCGACAGGTTGAAGCCGCCGCGCAGGCCGCCGCCCAGTTCGCGGTCGAACGCCAGGGCGCCGGTCAGCGACCATTCCGGAGCGAAGGAGGCACGCGCGCCCGGCAGCAGCGACAGCTGCGGGAAGCGGCCGGGGCTGGACAGGTCGCCGGCGCCGAACTGGCCGTATTTCGCGTCGGTGTAGGTCACGCCGCCCTGGAAGCTCAGGCCCTCGACCGGGGTGAACCAGACCATATCGGCGTCGACGCCGCGCGAGGTCAGTTCCGGGATCGATTCGACCACGAAGGCGGTGCCCAGGAAGGTGTTCAGCTGGAAGTTCTCGAACTTCTGATCGAAGTAGGTGACGTTCAGCAGCATGGTGCGGTCGAACAGGGTCGTCTTGACGCCCGCTTCATAGCTGTCGACGGTCTCGGCCTTGAAGAACAGCGAGGCGTCCGGCGTCACGCCCGTTTGCACCCGGTCCATATTGTAGCCCGCGCCCTTGTAGCCGCGCGCGTACGAGCCATAGACCATGATCGACGGATTGAAGCGGTAGGACGCCTTGATCGTGCCCGACAGGTCGGTGTCGCTGAACTTCTCCTGGATCCGGCGACCATCATACAGCGGGTTGGACCAAGGCAGGCACAGCAGGCCGAGCGCAGCGGCCGGCGTGGCGACGTTGGCGGTGCCGGGGATCGGCGACACGGTGCGGTTGGCCGGGTTCTGATTGGCCAGGGCGCCGCCGCAGGCCGCGCCGTTGGTGCCCAGGTTGTCCTGAATCCCGAACAGACGCTTGCTGTCGTAGGTGTAGCGCAGACCCAGATTGATATCGAAGGCCTCGGTCACCCGATAGGTGTTGTTGGTGAACACGGCGACCGATTCCGACTTTTGGGAATAGTGGTCTTCATAGGCCTTGCCGACGCCGAAGGTCGGGGCGGCGGCGCTGGGCGGCACCGCGCCGATCACGCACAGCGGCTGGCCCGCGGCCGCGCCGGCGGTGCCGACCAGGAAGCCGTTTGGATTGGTGAAGCAGCCCAGGCGC
This sequence comes from Brevundimonas sp. UBA7838, assembly GCF_002500885.1. Taxonomy (NCBI): domain Bacteria; kingdom Pseudomonadati; phylum Pseudomonadota; class Alphaproteobacteria; order Caulobacterales; family Caulobacteraceae; genus Brevundimonas; species Brevundimonas sp. UBA7838. The sequence continues at coordinate 5,270 of NZ_DLTK01000138.1, read as the reverse complement.
GACGGGCTGGGGCCGCCCACGGCCGCCGGCAGCGAGGCCGTCAGCAGCAGGGAGGCGAAGGCGTTGTAGTCCGAGCCATAGACGTAGCTGTCGTCGCGATAGACGCCTTCCTTGGTCGCGAACAGACCGACCAGCCAGTCCAGCTTGTCCGAGGTGCCGGCCAGGCGGAACTCTTGCGTCAGGTTGTCGACGCCGTAGCCGTTCGAGCCGTCGTTGGCGCGGTACAGGATGTCGGCGCCGGTGTAGTCCAGGTCCATCCCTTGCTGGAACGACCAGTCGCGCCACGAGGTCTGCGACGTCAGGGTGGCGTTGATGCTGGGGAAGTCGATGGTCGCTTCCGCCGACAGACCCATGTCCTCGATCTCTTGCGGCGTCTCGCGGTTGGAATAGGCCAGACGCGAGAAGGGCACCGTGCCGAAGCCGGCGACCGGCGGACGCTGGCCCGGGCCGTTCGGCGCGGTCAGGGCGGCGATGAAGGCCTGGGTTGGGCCGACGCGCGTCTGCACGGCGACGCAGCAGTATTCCTCGCGCTTGGTGTAGTCGGCGATCAGGCGCACCGAGACGTCGTCGCTGGGCAGGATCAGCAGCTGGCCGCGCGTGGTCCAGTAGTCCTGGGTCTGGTCATCCTTGCGGGTGTTGGGGCCGTCGCCGTTGTTGACGTCGTAGAAGCCATCACGCTCGCGGTGCGCGACGAACAGACGGCCGGCGATCTGGTCGGTCAGGCCGCCAGTGACGGAGACCGAACCGCCGATGGCGCCGAAGTTGCCGCCGGTCAGTTCGCCCGCGATCGAGGGATCGAACGAGGGGCGCTCGGTGATGATGTTGATGACGCCGGCCGAGGTGTTCTTGCCGAACAGGGTGCCCTGCGGGCCCTTCAGGACCTCGATGCGGCTCAGTTCGCCCAGATCGCCGAAGCCGACCGAGTTGCGCGAGCGATAGACGCCGTCGATCACGACGCCGACCGAGCTTTCCAGGCCGGGGTTGTCGCCGACGGTGCCGGCGCCGCGGATGCGCACGGTGGTGGAGGCTTCTGACTGGGTCGAAGTGACGGTCATGCCGGGCGTCAGGATCTGCAGATCCTTGATGTCCTGCACGCCCGCGCCGTCCAGCAGTTCCTGCGACAGGGTCGTGACCACGATCGGCACGTCCTGCAGGCTCTGCTCACGCTTCTGGGCAGTGACGATGATGTCGTCGACGGTCGCCGGGGCTTCCTGCGCGGCGGCGACGCCGGCGAATCCCATGACGGCGGCGCCCATGACGGCGGCGGACACGGTGGTCCTGAGTTGAAGATTGCGGCGCATAGGCGTCCTCCCGGCTGAAGCCGCGACGCCAGTGGCGATCGCAGCGTTTCCTGTTCCCTCGACGTCCCCTACGTGGGGGATCATTCGTTAGGGACAGGCTAAGCGCGGTTCGGGCCGACCGACAAGCGAGCGTTGTTCGCCGCGACGATTTTTCGCCGCGGATTCGCCTTTGTGTGTCAGGGAAGCGACAGAAAACGCTGACGCTAGGTCAGTTTTTGCCCGTCTTTCGGCCCCAGAGGCTCGACCTCAGGGTGCAGGGCGGCGGGATCCACCTGGCGGGCCCGACCGGCGAAACCCAGCACCAGGGCCGCCGCGATCGCCGACAGGATCGAGCCGCCGATAACGCCCAGTTTGACCTCGACCTGCTCGGGCGAATCGACCGCGCCAGGGAAGGCCAGGACGCCGATGAACAGGCTCATGGTGAAGCCAACCCCGCACAGCAGGGAGACGCCATAGACTTGCAGCCAGCTGGCGCCCGTCGGCCGCGCGCCGATCCTCAGCGCCGAGGCCAGCCAGGCGGCGCCCAGGACGCCGATCTGCTTGCCGAAGAACAAGCCCAGGGCGATGGCGATGACCAGGGGCGCGAACGCCTGCTCCATCGACAGGCCGGCGAAGGAGACGCCCGCCTTTGCGAAGGCGAACAGCGGCAGGACCAAAAAGGCGTTCCACGGATGCAGATCGTGCATCGCCTCCTTCAGCGGGCTTTGACCGTCTTCGGCGCGCCCCTTGATCGGCACGATCATGGCGAAGGCCACTGCGGTCAGGGAGGTGCTGAGGCCCGACAGCACGGTCAGATACCAGACCAGGGCGAACCCCAGCACCCAGAAGGGCGCGGGGATGCGGATGCGGTGCGCCGCGACCGCGCCGACAGCCAGAGCGCCCAGCGCCCAGAATAGCGGCGTCCAGTTCGCGCCCTCGCTGAACAGCACAGCGATCAGGGCGATGGCGCCGAGGTCGTCAACGATGGCCAGGGTCAGCAGGAAGACCCGCAGCGACGAGGGCAAGCCCTTGCCGACAAAGCCGAAGATGGCCAGCGCAAAGGCGATGTCGGTCGCCAGCGGGATGGGCCAGCCCGCATGCGGCGCGCCGATGGCGCCGGACAGCAGCAGATAGACCGCTGCAGGCCCCGCCATGCCGCCAAGCGCCGCCAGCACAGGCGTCGCCAGCTTCTTCGGGTCGCTGAGTTCGCCGCGCACGATCTCGTATTTGATCTCCAGCCCCACGACGAGGAAGAAGATCGCCATCAGACCTTCCTTGATCCAGTCGGAGATCGTCTCCTCCAGCCGGATCGGGCCGATCTGCAAGACGTGGTCGCTCTTCAGCCAGGCGAAATAGTCGGCCGACCAGGGCGAGTTGGCGATCGCCACGGCGGCGATGGCGGCGAGCGCCAGGGCCGAGCCGGATGCGGCCTCGGTCTTGAGGAAATCAAGTGTCAGTTTGCGCGCCACGGCGGCCTCCAATCGAACGGAAGTTTCGTCGTGACGCCAGGTTATCGACGGGCGTCGGACCGGATTCGCAAACCAAACTCGGCGCGCCGGCCTGGCCGCACGGGGCGACCTGATGGCTGGGGCCAGAATAGAGGATCAAGGCGGCCAAGCCAAGCCGAAGCAGGTCAGCCCCTCGGGCCGAACAGAATGAGCCCGGCGCCAACCAGACAGACGAGGCCGCCCAGAATGTCCCAGCGATCCGGCGGGGTCTTTTCGACCAGCGCCATCCAGATCAGGGAGGCGCAGATATAGACGCCGCCGTAGGCCGCGAAGGCGCGGCCCGCCACTTCGCTGGGGACCAGGGTCAGGAGCCAGGCGAAGGCGATCAGGAAGGCGACGCCGGGCGCCAGCCACAGGGGTGAACGATCCAGCTTCAGCCAAGCCCAGAAGGCGAAACAGCCGCCGATCTCCGCCAGGGCCGCCAGCGGATAGATCAGCCAAGGCTTCACTCAGGCGTGTCCGTCTTCACCTTCGCCGCCCGTTCGGCCGCCAGCTTGGCCAGGACCCGGCCGCGGCCGCGCGACAGGGCGTGGATGGCGCCGCGCATGGTGGCGACCTCTTGCTCGGAGAAGGCGGCGCGGCCCAGCATGACGCGCAGGTTCTGGCTCATCGAGCGCTTCTTCTCGGGCGGGTAGAAGAAGCCGCCGTTTTCCAGCTCTTCCTCCAGATGCTCGTACATGCCGACCAGCAGGTCGTTCGACGCCGGCGGTTCGCTGTCGCGGAAGCGCGGCGGCGGGGCGTCCAGGATCAGGGTGCGCCATTCATAGGCGTTGATCGCCACGGCCTGGGCTAGGTTCAGCGAGTGGTGCTTCGGGTCGATCGGAATGGTGACGATGCCCGCGCACAGAGCGATGTCGGTCGTCTCCAGCCCGGCGCGCTCGCCGCCGAACAAGAGGCCCGTCTTCAGGCCCGAGGCCGTGTCGTCATAGAGGACGCGGCTGGCCTCGCGCGGGGTGCGCACGGGTTGGCGCGTCTCGCGCGGGCGGGCGGTGGTGGCGAAGACGGTGTTCAGGTCGGCGATGGCCTCGGCGACACTGTCGAACACCCGAACCCCGTCCAGCACCCAGTCGGCGCCCGAGGCCGTGGCCCAGGCCCGCTCCTGGGGCCAGCCGTCGCGGGGGCTGACCAGGCGCAGGTCCGACAGGCCGAAGTTGGCCATCACCCGCGCCACGGCGCCCATGTTCTCGGCCATCTGCGACTTGTCGAGGATGACAGCGGGGGGAGTGAGGTCGGACATGGGCGCTGCTTAACGCCTCAGCCCACGCGCGGAAAGCACCCCTCGTCTTCGTCATCCTCCGGGCCGCGAAGCGGGACCGGGGGACCCAGCGGCGCGCGAGAGCGCGAAACTGTCGCGGACGCGACCCTCAGGCATCGCGCGGTGGACACATCGCCGTTGGCGCCGCTGGGTCCCCCGATCTCGCTGCGCTCGTCGGAGGATGACGAAAGTAGGTTGAAGGGCTTCAGTCCTCGCCCACCATGGCGATCCAGGGGTCGGCGGTTCCGGCCTCGACCTCGGCGACCTTGACGGCGGGCCAGCCGATGGAGGCGCTGCCCGAGGCGGTCCAGGCGGAGACGATGAAGTCGCGCAGTTCGCCCGCGCCCGCCGCCAGACGTTCGTTGACGAAGGCCGCGCCGCGCGGATCGGCGTCGCGGAAACCGCCGGCCTTCTCCAGCCGATAGAAGGGGATCACCGTGCCGAGCGTCGTGGTCAGGTAGGAGACGGTGCGCGCCTTGACGTCGAAGCCGTCAAGGTTGGCGGCCGGCATGGCGGCCTCGACCGCGTCCAGACGGGCGACACGGTTGGTGAACTCGCCCTCGAACAGGGCGTGGGTTTGACGCGAGTTGGTGAAGCCTTCCGGGTTCGGGAAGTCGCCCCAGCCGTTGTAGTGAATGCTGGTGTGATGCGGTTGCGAGCCGTCACCGACATAGTGGCCCATGACGCCGATGTCGCGCAGGATCAGGGCCTCGCGGCGGATTCGGTCGGCGCGATACCAGGCCTGACGCTCCATATTGGTCTCGCGCTTCTCGGCGGCGTTCAGCACGCGCCAATAGGCGAAGTCGCGGCCCAGCTGCTGCCAGGCGTCCATCATGGCGTAGGGCAGATAGCCGGCGTCGTTGACGTCCAAACCGGCCTTGGTCAGGGCGGCGTCATATTCGGACTTCAGGCGCGGCAGGTCGTTGAGGCTCATCCCGCGCTGGTCGTAGACGCGCCCCTGGTCGTCCAGATCGACGAAGTGGGCGGTGTCGCGCTCGCGATCATGCGGCTGGCCGGCGCCCTTCCAGCGGTCGGGCTCGCGCGCCAGTTCGCCCACGTCGGCGATGGCGGCCGGGGTGCGCAGGAAGGCGGGCAGGTCGTCCGGCAGGGCCCGCATCGCCGCCACGCCGATCACCCGATGGCCCGAACTGCCCCACGCCTCGACCTGAACGGCGGGCGCCGCGACCAGCATCAAGGCGGCGGCGGAAATCATCAGTCGTTTGACTT
>NZ_DLTK01000140.1:0-9894 GCF_002500885.1 Brevundimonas sp. UBA7838 | reverse complement strand
GGGCGCGGCCAGGGCGGCGAGCGCGCTGGACAGCAGCAGCGTCCCGCCGGTCGCGGCCAGGGCTTTCAACGGCGTGGGCTTGAGCCTTTGCTGGATCGCATCACCGACCGCGCGCGCCAGGCCGAAGGCGACCAGCAGCAGGGCGGCGGGCCAGGCCGCAAGGCCCAGCGATTGCATGAACAGGTCGGCGAACAGGGCCCCGTTCGTCCCAAGCCAGTTGGTCGTCGGCAGGCTGGAAGCGGCATTCAGACTGGCGTCCGCCGGATTCCACGACACCAGGGCGACCAGCAGCAGGGTCGCCAGCAGGGCCTGCAAGACCCCCCTGAACCGCACCACGAAGGGTGCGTCCCACAGGATGCGGGCGCTGATCCAGGCCTGACGGCCGATTACGAGGGCGGTGGACATGAAGGGTCGAACCTTCCGGCGGCTGACGTTCGGTAGCCGTTGTCGCACTCACAGGGTTAAGGGGCTGTTTACCAGCTTGGCCTTGGCGATGGACAAACCGTCCTCTGGACCTTTGGCCGCGACGGCGCGACAAGCCTTCCATGGCTGATACCGAACGCTACGACATCGTCATCGCCGGCGCGGGGCTGACCGGGGCGGCCTTCGCCCTGGCGGCGGCGCAAGCGCAGTTGAAGGTCGTGATGATCGATCCGCAGCCTTTCAGCGACCAGTTGGCGCCGACCTTCGACGGACGGTCGACGGCCGTCGCCTTTTCGACCTTCCGCATGCTGGACGCGCTGGGCCTGGGCGAAAGCCTTCGTCCCCACGCCTGTCGGATGGACCATATTCTGGTGACCGACGGGCGTCGGCCGGGCGCGGCCAGCCGATCGGCCTCGCCCGCCTTCCTGCGCTTCGACGCCGATGAGATCGGCGGCCGCACCGGCGGCGAGCCGCTGGGCTATATGGTCGAGAACCGCCGCATCCGCGCGGCTCTGGCCGAGGCGGTGACGCGCGCGGGGATCGCGGTGCGAGCCCCGGCCTCTGTCGCCAGCGTCGAGACAGATGCGGGCAAGGCGACCGTGACCCTGGCCGATGGATCGACCCTGATCGCGCCCCTGGTCGTCGGCGCAGAGGGGCGAGGCTCGGCCGTGCGCCGCGCGGCAGGGATCGAGACCGTCGGCTGGGGCTATGGCCAGAGCGGCGTGGTGGCCACGGTGCGGCTGGGTCGCGACCACGGCAATGTCGCGCACGAATATTTCCTGCCCAGCGGCCCCTTCGCCATCCTGCCCCTGACCGATCAGCGCGCCAGCCTGGTCTGGACCGAGACGGAGCGACGGGGCGAGGCGCTGCGCGACGCCTCGGACGACGCCTTCCACGCCCATCTGATGCGACGGTTCGGAGAGTTTCTGGATGGGGTGACGATCGAGGGCCCGCGCTTCGTCTATCCGCTGTCGCTCAGCCTGGCGGAGAAACTGGTCGCGCCGCGCATCGCCTTGATCGGTGACGCCGCGCACGGCGTGCATCCGGTCGCCGGTCAGGGTCTGAACATGGGGCTGAAGGACGCGGCGGCTCTGGCCGAGGTCCTGGCCGAGGCCGCGCGCCTGGGCGAGGACATGGGGTCGGAAACCGTTCTGGAGCGCTATGCGCGGTGGCGCCGGTTCGACAATGCGGCCCTGGCGGCAGGTTTCGACGCCTTCGTACGCCTGTTCTCGAACGACATCGCGCCGGTGCGTCTGGCGCGCGATTTGGGCATGGCGGCGGTCAACCGCATCGGCCCTCTGCGCCGCGCCTTCATGCAGGAGGCGGGCGGCGCGACAGGCGACTTGCCCCGGCTGTTGCGCGGCGAGGCTGTCGTCTAGTTCAACTGCATCCGCACGCGTTCGAAGGTCGTGAACCGCCGCGCCTCCTCGACGCCGTCCAGACCCTGAGCGCGCGCCAAGGCTTGCAGCGAGCCGGCAAGCGCGCCCTGTTTCTCGCGCGCCGAGGCCACGTCGAGCCAGGGTCGGTGGTCCTCGGGATCCAGCAGGGCGCGACGCAGGGCCGACCGCTCGGCGCCCTCATAATCCCGACCGCGAATGGCGCGGCTGAACAGCACGTTCTGCAGCCGGATCAGCGACTGACGATCCGTCACCGGCGCCATCAGAAGATCCAGCCGATCCGCGACGTGCGGCATCAGACCGGCGCGAAGCGCGCGTCGCGTCAGTTCGCTGGGCAGGATCAGCCGCCCCTGGCTGAACGGATCCAGGGCGACGGGACCTTCCGGCGTCTCGACGCGAACCATGAAATGGCCGGGAAAATCGACGCCGGCCGCCGTGATGCCGGCCGCGCGCGCCGCGTGCAGATAGAAGACCGCCAGCACGGCGGACAGGCCGCGCCGCCGCTCGGCGACTGCGATGATGTCGGTGTTGTCGGGATGGTCGTAATGGATCAGGTCGCCGTTCAGCCGCAGGTCGGCGCACAGGGTTTCGGCCAGGGCCTCGTCGGGACCTTCGCCGCCGATCCGCTCCTTCAGCCGCTCGCAGGCGTTGCGGGCCAGGGCGCGCACAGGCTCGGGATCACGCAACGGATGGTCATGGATGGCGCAGGCGATCGCCGCCTCCAGCAGGGGGAAGGCGTCGTCTTCGGCCTGACCGGCGGCGGTCAGGACGGCCTCGGCCTCCTCGCGCGTCATGCGATCCCCTCGTCAGCGCCTCTCGACGCCGCGAAGATGACGTGGAACGCGCCAAGGAGCCAGCGCCACCATATCAATTCTCAAATCCAGACGTTGCAGACCCGGCCGATTGCGTCGGATTGCCTCGCCCGCTGCGACCAGTCGATCGTATTGGACCGGCTTCAGCGCCAGGAGGGCCGCCTCCATCGTCGCGCGGCGCTTGACCTCGACCACCGCCAGCACCCGACCGCGACAGACCAGCAGATCGATCTCGCCGGCCCGGCTCTTCAGACGGAACCCGAGAACGCGATAGCCGCGCAGGATCAGCCAGAAGGCTGCGATCCATTCGGCGGCATGACCGGACTTGAATGCCGCCCCGCCCTTCGCCTGACGCCACGCCGCCTTGGGGCGACGGACCGGCGCGGGACGAGACAGGCGCTTCACTTGCCCTTCAGCTCCAGCGCCCGGCGATACAGGGTCTTTCGGTTCAGCCCCAGGGCCTTCGCCACCTCGGAGGCAGCGTCGCCGGTGGACAGGGTCCGGAGCGCGTCGATCAGGGCGGCGTCCGCGTCGGCTTCGGTTGCCTGGACCGCTTCGCCGGGGCCGACCACCACGACGATCTCGCCCTTGGGACTGTCCAGGCGCGGATCGACGGCCAATTCGTCCAGCGGCCCGCGCACGCACTCTTCATAGAGTTTGGTCAGCTCGCGGGCGACGGCGGCCGGGCGCGGACCCAGCACGGCGGCCATATCGGTCAAACTGTCCTTCAGGCGCGGCCCGCTTTCGAAGAAGACCAGCGTCTGGCGCTGGCTCTTCAAGCCTTCCAGCGCGGCGGTGCGGCCGGCCGTCTTGGGCGGCAGGAAGCCGGCGAACAGCACCCGGTCGGCCGGCAGGCCAGCGATGCACAGGGCGGCCAACAGACTTGAGGCGCCGGGGATCGGATGGACGGGCAGTCCTTCGGCGATCACCGCGCGGGCGACGACGAAGCCGGGGTCGCTGACCAGAGGCGTGCCGGCGTCTGACACCAAGGCCACCACCTGTCCCTCACGCAACCGTTCGATCGCCTGTTCGGCGGCGCGGCCGGACGCATGATCGTCGCAGCGTTCCAGCCTGGCCTTCAGCCCATAGGCGCTCAGCAGTTTGGCGGTGACGCGGGTGTCCTCGGCCAGCACCAGGTCGGCGGCGGCCAGCACGTCCAGCGCCCTCAGCGTCATGTCGCGCAGGTTGCCGATCGGGGTGGCGACCAGATAGAGGCCCGGCTCCACCCGCCGGGGCGGCGGCGCGGCGGGGGGAAAGGGCGAGGGTTCGCTCAACGCTCGACCACGGCCGCGGGGGGACGCGGCGCCGAGGTCAGGCCCGAGCCCTGGAAGGCGGGACCGGCGTCATAGGCGGCGAAGGTAGCGGCGGTGATGATCTCGCTGACCGAGGCGCCCAAGCTGACGATCTGCACCGGCTTCTCCAGACCGACCAGCAACGGTCCGATCACGGTCGCGCCGCCCAGGGCCTGAACCAGCTTGGTCGAGATGGCGGCCGAATGAATGGCGGGCATGACCAGGACGTTGGCCGGCTTGGTCAGGCGGTTGAAGGCGTAGGCCGAATGCCCCTTGGGATCCAGCGCGACTTCCGGCGGCATTTCGCCTTCGTATTCAAAATCGACGCCCTTCTTGTCCAGGATGCGGATCGCCTCGCGCACCTTCTCGGCGCGGTCGCCGGGCGGGTTGCCGAAGGTGGAATAGGACAGGAAGGCCACGCGCGGATTGCGACCCAGCTTCCTTACCGTATCGGCCGCCTTGACGGCGATGTCGGCCAACTCCTCGGCGTTGGGCAGTTCATGAATGGTGGTGTCGGCGACGAACAGGGTGCGGCCCTTGGCCAGCAGGATCGACAGGCCGATCAGGGTGTCGTCCACGTCCAGCACGCGCTGGACCTCCTTCAGCGCCATGTTGAAGTTGCGGGTCACGCCCGCGACCATGGCGTCGGCCCGGCCCTTGGCGACCAGGGTGGCGGCGAAATAGTTGCGGTCCTGGTTGATCATCCGCTGGACGTCGCGGCGCAGATAGCCCCGGCGCTGCAGCTTTTCGTACAGCCAGTCGGTGTCCTCGACATTGTGGCCGGAGACGCGGGCGTTGGTGATCTCGATGCCCAGTTCGTCGAAGTTCAGACCGGCCTCGGCGGCGTTCTGACGGATCAGATCCTCGCGGCCGACCAGGATCGGCGTGCCCAGGTCGGCCTGTTTGAAGCCCCAGGCGGCGCGGATGACGGCGGGTTCTTCGCCCTCGGCGAACACGACGCGCTTGTTCGGCCCGCCGCGCACGGCCGAGCTGATCTTCTGCATCAGGGCGGCGGACGGATCGACGCGCGAACGCAGCGCGTGGCGATAGGCGTCCATGTCCTCGATCTGGACGCGGGCCACGCCGGTGTCCATCGCCGCCTGGGCGATGAAGGGCGGTATGTACCAGATCAGGCGCGGATCGAAGGGCGTCGGGATGATGTAGTCCGGGCCGAACTTCAGCTTGCGTCCGCGATAGGCGGCGGCGACCTCGTCCGGCACGTCTTCGCGCGCCAGGGCGGCCAGGGCCTGGGCGCAGGCGATCTTCATCTCGTGGTTCACGCGCCGTGCGCGCACATCCAGCGCGCCTCGGAACAGATAGGGGAAGGCCAGGACGTTGTTGACCTGGTTCACATAGTCCGAGCGGCCCGTGGCGATGATGGCGTCCGAACGCACCGACTTGACGTCCTCGGGCGTGATCTCGGGGTCGGGGTTGGCCATGGCGAAGATGATCGGATTGGGCGCCATCGACGCGACCATCTCCTTGGTGATCGCGCCCTTGGCGGACAGGCCCAGCACCACATCGGCGCCGACCATGGCCTCGGCCAGGGTGCGCAGGGGCGTGTCGGTGGCGTGGGCGGCCTTCCACTGATCCATGCCGTGGTCGCGCCCCTTGTAGACGACGCCGTCGCGGTCGCAGATCACGGTGTTCTCGGCCTTGACGCCCGCGGCCTTCATCAGGGCGATCGAGGACAGGCCCGCCGCCCCGGCGCCGGCCAGCACGACCTTGATCTCGTCCAGCTTCTTGCCGGCGATATGAACAGCGTTGATCAGGCCGGCGGTCGAGATGATGGCGGTGCCGTGCTGGTCGTCATGGAAGACGGGGATGTCCAGCAGATCCTGAAGCTCGCTTTCGATGACGAAGCATTCGGGGGACTTGATGTCCTCCAGATTGATGCCGCCCCAGGTGTCGCCGATGTTCTTGACGACGGTGATGAACTCGTCCGGATCGGTGGTCTTCACCTCGACGTCGAAGCTGTCGACGTCGGCGAACCGTTTGAACAGGACGGACTTGCCCTCCATGACCGGCTTAGAGGCCATGTGACCCAGGTTGCCCAGGCCCAGGATCGCGGTGCCGTTCGAGATGACGGCGACCAGATTGCCCTTTGAGGTGTAGTCGTAGGCCTTGTCCGCATCGGCGGCGATGGCCAGGACCGGCACGGCCACGCCCGGCGAATAGGCCAGCGACAGGTCGCGCTGGGTCGCCATCGGCTTGGTCGGCGCCATGGAAATCTTGCCCGGCGTCGGGATGCGGTGGAAGTCCAGCGCTTCGTCGTCGGAGAAGGTTTGCTTTTCGGTCTGATCGGGCATGATTTGGGCGTTTCCGGGCACGTCGATTTTATCGTCTCGCTATGTTCCTAATGCTCCGGGCGTGGCGGGACAACCGCGCACGCCGCGTGCCGCCGTCTCTGGACGCCAAGGGCGTCGGACGCATCACCGACGCCGACGCTGTGCGGAAAAGGTGATGGCGGCGTCGGCTCTCGTGCGGATTTCCGCAATCGCCGTCTCAGATCGCCAGCACGCCCGTCCGCTCGATCTCCACCGGCCCGGTCATCAGGACGTGATCGGTTTCCGCATCCCAGTCGATGACCAGTTCGCCGCCATCGACGACGACCGTCGCCTTGCGTTCGGTCAGGCCGCGCCGCGCGGTGGCGACCAGGGCGGCGCAGGCGCCCGTGCCGCAGGCCTTAGTCAGGCCGGCCCCCCGCTCCCAAACCCGCAGGCGGATGTGGTCCCGATCCAGAACGTTTGCGAAGCCGACATTGACCCCTTGCGGGAACAGCGGGTGATGCTCGATCAGCGAGCCGGATCCGATGACGAAGCCGTCGTCCTGGCGGTCGGTGAAGAAGACCACATGAGGATTGCCCATGGAGACGGCGCCGGGCGTATGCAGGAGCGGCGCGTCGATCGGCCCGACCTGAAGCTCGATCCCTCGGGTATCCATCTCCTCGGCCAGCGGCACCTGGTCCCAAGTCAGGCGAGGCTTGCCCATGTCTACGGTCACGCGGTGGTCGCCGGCGCGGGTGGCGGTGGTCGGGCCGCCCGCCGTGTCGATGACGACGCGGTCCGATCCGTCCGCCTGCATCAACAGCCAGCCGACGCAGCGCAAGGCGTTGCCGCAGGCCTCCACCATCGATCCATCAGCGTTCCAGACCCGCATGAAGGCGTCGGCCGTGTCTGACGGTTCAATGGCGATCAACTGATCGAAGCCCTCGCCAGTCTGGCGGTCGCCCAGCGCACGAATCTGGTCCTCGCTGGGAGCGAACGGCTGTTCCAGCGCATTGACGACGACGAAGTCATTGCCGGCGCCGTTCATCTTGACGAAAGGACGGGTCATGCAGGCCATATAGGCCCAACCCAGCGTCGCGGAAACCAGCGTGTCCCAGACCGAAACCGATCCCAAGGACAACGGCCTGCGACTGCGCGCCCGGCTGCGGTACCTGTATCATGGCAGCCAACCGGCGGCGGTGAAGTTCCGGTTGACCGTCATCGTGATCGACCTGGCGATCATCGGCTTTTTCCTGGCGGCGCCCATCCTGAAGAACATGGGCTGGGCCTTCTATGCGCTGGACTATTTCATCGCCGCCATTCTGGCTCTGGATCTGGCCGCGCGGGCCTATGCCTATGCGAACATCAAGGATTGGCTGAAGCGGCCGATCGTCTGGGTCGACCTGTTCGTGCTGGCGACCCTGCTGTTTCCGGCCTGGCTGTTCAATCTCGGCTTCCTGCGGATGTTGCGGCTGTGGACCCTGCTGAACTCGGACTTCTTCTGGCGCACCGTGGGGGCGCGGTTCGACGATACGCGGGTTGAAGGGATCGCCCGCGCCCTGGCCAATCTGATTACCTTCGTCTTCGTGGCGACCGGCTTCGTCTATGCGACCTTCAGGGGGCATGACGGCATCGCCGGCTATGTGGATGCGCTGTATTTCACAGTGGCCACTCTGACGACGACCGGATTTGGCGACGTCACCCTGCCGGGGCCGTGGGGGCGGTTGTTGTCCATCGCGGTCATGCTGGTCGGCATCACCCTGTTCCTGCGCCTGGCGCAGGCCCTGATCCGACCGCACAAGGTGCATTTTCCGTGCGACCGCTGCGGCCTGCAGAACCACGACCCCGACGCCGTCCACTGCAAGGCGTGCGGCAACCTGCTTTGCATTCCCGACGAGGGATGAGGCGGCGCGTCCCGCCGGTGTGACAAAACGGTAAGGTCGCACGGCTTGCCGCACGGGAAGGCGTCGTTAAGGTGCCGGCTTCGTTTTCGGGGACCTGTCCATGATCCGTGCTTCCGCCGTCGCGCTTGCGACGCTTCTCGCCTCCACCAGCCTGACCTCGGTATCCATGGCCCAGACCCCAGCCTCCTCACCCGCCCCCGCATCTGGCGGATTCGCGACCAGCGACGCGACGGACCCCTATCTGTGGCTCGAAGAGGTCGAGGGCGAGCGGGCGATGGAGTGGGTCAAGGCCCACAACGAACGCATCTTCGCCGTCCTGCAGGGCGATCCCCGCTATGAAACCCTGCACCAGCAGGCGCTGGAGATCGTCCAGGCCCAGGACCGCATCCCCTCGCCCGGCTTCACCCACGACGGCCATATCGACAACTTCTGGCAGGACGCCCAACATGTGCGCGGACTATGGCGCCGCACGACGCTGGACAGCTATCGCACCGCCACGCCCGAGTGGCGGACCATCCTCGACATCGACGCCCTGGCGGCGGCCGAGGGCCAGAACTGGGTCTACAAGGGCTCGACCTGCCTTCAGCCTGAAGAGCGCTACTGCCTGATCAGCCTGTCGAACGGCGGCAAGGACGCCGTGACCCTGCGCGAGTTCGACACGGTCGAGCGCAAGTTCGTCGACGGCGGCATCACCCTGCCGGAATCCAAGGGCGGCGCATCCTGGATCGACAAGGACACCCTGCTGATCTCGCGCGACTTTGGTCCCGGCACCCTGACCAACTCGGGCTATCCGATGGTGGTCAAGCGGATGAAGCGCGGCCAGACGCCCGATCAGGCCGAGACCCTGTTCACCGGCCAGCCAACCGACGTGTCGGTGTCCGGCTATACGCTGCGCGACGCCGACGGGGTGGTGAAGGCGACGTTGATCAACCGTTCGGTGGACTTCTATTCGTCCGAGACCTGGCGGCTGGGTGACGACGGCGCCCTGACTCAGCTTCAGCTGCCGGCCAAGTCCGACATCACCGGCCTGGTCCAGGGTCAGCTTCTGGTGTCGCTGAAACAGGACTGGACCGCGCCGTCGGGTCAGGATTTCAAGACCGGCGACCTGATCGCCTGGCCGCTGGAGGCCTGGCTGGCCGACCAAGCGGCCCCGGCTCAGCTGGTCCTGCGCCCGACCGAGCGTCAGGCCATCGAGGGTGTCAACGTCACGCGCAACCGGCTGGTCGTCGCCCTGTACGACAATGTGCGCGGCTCGGTGCGGGTCTACACCCCCGGTCAGGGCGAATGGGCGCACACGACGCTGGACCTGCCCCAGAACGTCTCGGTCGGCGTCGGCTCCGCCTCGGAGAAGGACGACAAGGTCTTCGTCAGCGTCACCGGCTATCTGAACCCGTCCAGCCTGTGGCTGGCCGATGCGGCGACCGGCGCGGTCGATCAGGTCAAGTCGATGCCGGCCAAGTTCGACGCCGCCGGCATGACGGTCGATCAGCACGAGGCCCGTTCGGCCGACGGGACCATGATCCCCTATTTCGTGGTGCATAAGGCGGACATGCCGCTGGATGGCTCCAACCCCACGCTGCTGTACGGCTACGGCGGGTTTGAAAGCTCGCTGCTGCCCGGCTATTCGGCGACGGTCGGCAAGCTGTGGCTGGAGCGGGGCGGCGTTTACGTCATCGCCAATACGCGCGGCGGCGGCGAGTTCGGACCGCGCTGGCACGAGGCGGCCCTGCAACAGAACCGCCAGCGCGCGCACGAGGACTTCCAGGCCGTGGCCTTGGACCTGATCGCCCGCGACATCA
>NZ_DLTK01000143.1:0-8449 GCF_002500885.1 Brevundimonas sp. UBA7838 | reverse complement strand
CAGCATGCGCTCGGCGGCGCGCGCCAGGGCCGCGTCGGCTGGGTCGGCGTCGCGCAGCTTGGTGTCGGTCTCATCGCCCCAGGCGGTGAAGGCGCGCTCGGCCCGTTCGTCGCCGATGAAGCGGGCGACCAGGGCGCGCAGATCGCCGACCGAGGCGCCCGACGGCGCGGGCCGGGCCTCCATCCAGTCCGGTCCCAGCCGATCCACGAAGGCGCGGGCCTGAACACGGTCGATCAGGCGGGGCTGAGCAAAGCGCGACACGCCGACATAAGCCGCTAGGTTCAGCGCCAGGCTGACGAAGACCCCCAAGGCCAGCGGATCGCCTATCCCCAGCATGACGTGCAGGTGCCAGGGTGCGCTGGGCGACAACTGCGGCAGGGCCAGCATGACGATCCAGACGCCCATCCCAACCGTCATGCCCGCCAGCGCCCCCTGCGCATGGCCGCCCCGCCACAGGACCGCGCCGAACAGGGCCGGCGCCAGCTGGGCCATCGCGGCGAAGGACACCAGCCCCATGGCCGCCAGGCCGCGCGACTGGTCCGTCGCCTGATAATAGAGCCAGGCCAGCAGCAGGACCGCGACGATGGCCCCGCGCCGGACCTGAAGAATGGTCCCCGCCATGTCCGAGGCGTCGCCGCGCACCCGCCAACGCTCGCGCGCCAAAAACGGCAGGATCAGGCTGTTGGACACCATGGCCGACAGGGCGACGGCCTCGACGATGACCATGGCGGTGGCGGCGGAAAAGCCGCCGACGAAGACCACGGCCGTCAGCAGGGTCTCGCCGCGCTGGAACGGCAGGGCCAGCACCAGCAGGTCCGGATTGACCGAGGGCGCAAACAGGGCGCCGGCCGCCACAAGCGGCAGCACCGCCAGACTGGTCAGCAGGAGATAGAGCGGAAAGATCCACCGCGCCCGCTTCACGTCCGACGGCTGACCGCCCTCCACGAAGGCGACGTGGAACTGTCGCGGCAGGCAGAAGATGGCCAGGGTGGACAGCAGGGTGATGGCGGTGAAGCGCGGCGTGACCTCGGGCGGCGCGGCCAGGGCGCCCAGGCCCTCGATGATACGCGGGGGGGACCCTTCGTTCAGCAGCAGGACCAGGGCGAAGACGGCGACGAACAGCAGGGCGCCCAGCTTGACCATCGACTCCAGGCCTATGGCCTGGATCAGGCCGCGATTGTGCTCGGTCAGGTCGGGACGGCGCGCCCCGAACAGAATGGCGAAGAAGGCCAGAACGCCGGCCAGCACCAGAACCGTCAGACCCTCGGACCCAGCCACCGGCGTGCCGGCGGTCAGCAGGGCGCCGGCCATCGACAGCGACTTCAGCTGCAGCGCGATATAGGGCAGCGACCCCAAGATGGCGACGACCGTGACGGCCGCGCCCAGAGTCTGGCTCTTGCCGTAACGCGAGGCCACGAAGTCAGCCATGGAGCCCACGTTCTCGCGCCGGGCGGCCGCCGCGATCCGGCGCCATAGCGGAAACAGCAGCGTCAGACCGATCACCGGGCCGATGTAGATGGGCAGATATTCCCACCCGTCCCGCGCCGCCGTGCCGACCGCGCCATAGTAGGTCCAGGAGGTGCAGTAGATCGCCAGCGACAGGGCGTAGACCGACGGCCCCAGCCCCTTGCCGCGCGCCCGCGCCGCCGGCCTTTCCTGATGCCAGGCGACGGCGAAAAGCACCGCCATATCGGCGGCGACCAGGCCGAGGATCGTCAGGCTGAACATGGGGACATCTGAACCGGGCACGGGGTGTTTCACAAGCGAAAGGCGGGCCGTCTTGCGACGACCCGCCCTTCATTCCACCTGAAAGCAGGATCAGGCGTTCAGATCGACGTCCTTGCCTTCCTTGACCAGAAGGAAGCCCAGAACGACCGTCCCCAGGGCCACCACGATCGGGTACCAGAGGCCGGAGTAGATGTTGCCCGTCGCCGCCACGATGGCGAAGGCGGTGGTCGGCAGGAAGCCGCCGAACCAGCCGTTGCCGATGTGATAGGGCAGGGACATGGAGGTGTAGCGGATGTTGGTCGGGAACATCTCGACCAGGGCCGCCGCGATCGGTCCATAGACCATGGTCACATAGAAGCCGAGGATGAACAGGATCAGCACCACCATCGGCTTGTTGACCAGGGCGCTGTCCGCCTTGGCCGGATAGCCGGCGGCGGTCAGGGCCTCGCCCAGGCTCTTGTCCCAGGTTTTCTTCTGGGCGGCGAAGTCGGCCGGGGCCATGGCGTCGCCCCGGAAGCTGGGGATGACGGCCTGATCGCCGATACGCACCTCGGCGACGGTGCCGGCCGGGGCCGCGACGTTGGTGTAGGTCACGCCCGCCTTGGCCAGATAGGATTTGGCCACGTCGCAGGAGTGGTTGAACACCGTCTTGCCCACCGGATCGAACTGCAGATTACAGTCGGCCGGATCGGCATAGACCGTGACCGGCGCAGACGCGGCGGCGGCGGCCAGTTTCGGATTAGCGGCCTGGGTCAGGGCGTTGAACAGGGGGAAATAGGTCAGGGCCGCGATCAGGCAGCCGGCCAGGATGATCGGCTTTCTGCCCACCTTGTCCGATAGCCAGCCCCAGAAGATGAAGAAGGGCGAGGCGGCCACAAGCGCGATGGTCAGCAGCACATAGACCAGTGTGGCGTCGACCTTCATGACCCGTTCCAGGAAGAACAGGGCGTAGAACTGGCCGGTGTACCAGATGACGGCCTGGCCGGCGGTGAGGCCCAGTAGGGCGATCAGCACGATCTTCAGGTTGGGCCATTTGCCGAAGCTGTCCTTTAGCGGGGTCTTGGAGCCCTTGCCCTCGGCCTTCATCTTCTTAAACGACGGGCTTTCGGCCAGCTTCAGGCGGATCCACAGGGAGACGCCCAACAGCAGGATCGAGACCAGGAACGGAATGCGCCAACCCCAGGCGGCGAAGGCCTCTTCGCCGACCGCAAGCCGAACGCTCAGGATCACCACGAGGCTCAGCACCAGGCCGGCGGTGGCCGTGATCTGGATGAAGGAGGTGTAGAAGCCGCGCTTGCCCTGAGGGGCGTGCTCGGCGACGTAGGTGGCGGCGCCGCCGTATTCACCGCCCAGGGCCAGGCCCTGGATCAGGCGCATCAGCACCAGGATGATGGGCGCGGCGATGCCGATGACCGCATAGGGCGGCAACAGGCCGACGACGAAGGTCGACAGACCCATCAGCAGCATGGTGACGAGGAAGGTGTTCTTGCGTCCCCACAGGTCGCCCAGCCGCCCGAAGACGATGGCGCCGAAGGGCCGCACCGCAAAGCCGGCGGCGAAGGCCATCAGGGCGAAGATGTAGCCGGTGGTTTCGTTGACGCCCGAGAAGAATTGGACGGTGATGATCGCCGCCAGAGAGCCGTAGAGATAGAAGTCGTACCACTCGATGACGGTGCCGACCGATGAGGCGAGGATGACCAGGCGATCGCTGCGATCGACGGTGTGCTCCTCTCCTCCGGACGCAAGGGGTGCGTCGGTTGCCATGATCCATTTCCTCCCGTGTCGCCGTTATCGGCCGTTCTGCACATCCTTCAGGATGCGTGGACGCCGACATTGACCGAGAGCGGGGCGGGTGGAGAGAGCGACTTTGGTCGAGGATCGCCGATCGCCAAGGCGACCTTGGGGTCGAGCATCACCGCTCGCCCAGGGCAGTCAGCCGTCGATGGAGATGACGGGGCCGAGCTTGGGTTGCGCCTTGCCGCGACGAGCGCTGCGACGCTTCAGCCAGGCGCGGATGCGGGTCTGGATCGGATTGTCGATCGCGAAGTGGAAGGCGAAGGCGAAAGCGACCGCCGCCATGACGCCCAGGCCCCACAGGCCCCATTGAACGAAGAGGGGCAAGGCGACGCGCGCCTCGACCGCATTGACCACGCCGAACCAGACGATGCGGACCACCTCGTTGGAGATGAACATGGAGAAGGAGACCATGGCGGCGGTCTCGACCCACTTCGAGGGCTTGGTCACAGGCACGGCGCCGGCGGCCAGGATGATGACCGAGATCAGGGTCAGGGCGACAAGGGCGTGCTTGTCGTGAAGCTGAAGCGCGAAGAAGCCGACGGCGGCCAGCACCCCGGCCCAGCCGGCCAGGCGCGGGGCGATCCAGACCTTCTGGGCGAACCAGGCCAGGCACATGCCCAGGAAGAACAGCGGCAGGACGCGGATGATGCCGTAGCGCATCGGCATCTGATAGACGGGATAGCCGAGGAACGACCAGCACAGCTGGTTGGCGATCAGATAGACGCCGACGCCGACGGCCAGGGCCGACCAGGGGCCCAGGCGCATCAGGCCGCGAATGATCCACGGGAAGGCCAGATAGCAGCCGATGAGAGCCGAGATCGACCAGGTCGGGGCGTTCCAGCCCAGGCCGCCATGCACGCCATAGGATTGCAGCAGCAGCAGCTGGGCCGGCAGCTGATCCCAGGCGAACCATTCGGGATTGCGGGGCGGCGAGCCGGCGGCGGTGGCCAGCAGCACGAAGCCGACCAGCGAAAGGCCCATGATCAGGTGGGCGGGCACGACCCGCAGGAACCGCTTCAGGAAGAAGTCGCCGGGCGACATCCGACCCTTGTCCACCGCCGCGCCATAGACGCGCATCAGCACATAGCCGCTGTCGATCAGGAAGAAGTTGGTCAGCAGGAAGCCGCCGCGTTCGAAGATCGGATTGATCAGATGGGCGAGCGGCTCGGGCCCTGCGGCCTGGAAGTGATGCAGGATGATCAGGAAGGCCACGATGAAACGCAGCGCGTCCAGCCAGCCGCCGCGCGCGATCTGAACTGTCTCATTGCGGGTCGAAATCAGGGACCAGGGCATCGTCAGCGCCTCCTTTGATCCCCTCACCGCAAGCGTCGGGCCAGTTCGCCTGTCAGGCGAACATCAGCCCCGCACCAGACGCAGAAACTCTTCGCGGGTGCGGGGGTCGTCGCGGACGACGCCGATCAGGTGGCTGGTCGACAGGCTGGCGCCGGGCGCATTGACGCCGCGCAGGGTCATGCAGCTGTGCTCGGCCTCGATGACCACGCCGACGCCGTGCGGCTTCAGCACGGTCTGGATGGCCTCGGCGATCTCGGAGGTCATCTTCTCCTGGATCTGAAGGCGGCGGGCGAAGCCGCGCACGACCCGAGCCAGTTTGGAGATGCCGACGACGCGGTCCGTCGGCAGATAGGCGACGTGCGCCTTGCCCACGACCGGCAGCATGTGGTGCTCGCAGAAGCTGACGAAGCGGATGTCCTTCAGCACGACCAACTGGTCGTAGCCGCCCGTCTCTTCGAAAGTCTTCTCCAGATAGGAGAGCGGATCGACCTCATAGCCCTGGAAAAGCTCGCGGTAGCTCTTGGCGACGCGGGCGGGGGTTTCCAGCAGACCTTCGCGATCCGGGTTGTCGCCGGCCCATTCGATCAGGGTGCGGACGGCGGCTTCGGCGTCGGCCTGGGAGACTTTGGAGGCGGGGGCGTCGGTCATGGCGGCCTAGATAGCGGAGCGCTTGAGGGAAGGGGAGGGGCGAGCCGCCACATTACGAGGCGCGCGCGCGTTCAGACGGCGAAGTCGGAAAAAGAGAGTCTAATTCGTCTAATTCGTCTGAAATCGAATGGATGGCGCTCCCCAAGGCGAAGGCGGGGAAGTCGGCATCGAAGCGGCGCCGTTCAAGGCCGAACGCGAGATTTTTCCGTGGTCAGGTCTGGACGAAGACGCGTCTGGTTAGCGGCCTGTTAACCATCCTGTCGGCATTTTCTGCCCAGTAGTTTGCGGAGTGGGCCGATGAACGGCGCGGAAGTTCTGGACGTCGGACGTGACGCCATATGGCTGACGATCCAGCTGTGCCTGCCTGTGCTTCTGGTCGGCCTGGTCGTCGGCGTGGTGATCGGCCTGTTTCAGGCCCTGACGCAGATTCAGGAACAGACCCTGATCTATGCGCCCAAGATCATCGCCATCTTCGTTTCGCTGATCCTGTTCCTGCCGCTGATGGGCGCCCTGTTGGGCGGCTTCATGCGCCAGATCGCGGCCCGCATCGCGGGGATGTAGTGGACGCTTATGCGACCGCTGATCAGGTCTGGGCCGGGGGGCTGATCTTCGCCCGGATCGCGGCGATCCTGATGCTGATCCCCGGCTTTGGCGAGGCCTATGTGCCCCCGCGCGTGCGACTGTCGCTGGCGCTGGTCATCAGTCTGGCGCTGTGGCCTGTGGTGCGCGGTTCGCTGCCGGGCCTGCCGGACAGTATGGGGCTGATGGTCGGGTGGATCATCCGCGAGGTGGTTGTGGGCCTGATGATCGGCCTTTTGCTACGGATGTTCATGAGCGCCCTGGCGACAGCGGGCGAGATCGTGTCGCTGCAGACGACGCTGAGCTTCGCCCAGACCGCCAATCCGATGCAGGCCCAGCCCGGTTCGACCATCGCCGCCTTTCTGGCCCTGCTGGGGGTGACGCTGCTGTTCGCCACCGACACCCACCACCTGTTCATCGCCGGCATGGTGGGATCGTATCGGCTGATCTCGCCGGCCCAGCCGCTGATGATGGCCGACTTCACCCAGATGGCGGTGCGAACCCTGGGCGACAGCTTCCTGCTGGGCGTGCAGTTGTCGGCGCCGGTGCTGGTCTTTGCCTTGATCTTCAACTTGGCGTCCGGCCTGGTGGCGCGGGTCATGCCGTCGTTCCAGGTCTATTTCGCCGCCGCGCCCTTGAGCGTGATCCTGGGCCTGTCGATCTTCGCGCTGAGCCTGGGTGCGCTGGGCACCCTCTTCATCGACCGCTACCGCCGTCTGGCGGAGTATTTCGTGCTGGGAGGCCCCGGTGGCTGAAGGCGCGGATCCCGAGTCGAAAACCGAAGAGGCGACCCCGCGAAAGCTTGAGGACGCCCGAAAGAAGGGCGATGCGGCCAAGTCGCCCGACGTCGCCCAGGTGCTGTCGCTGGCGGGGGCGGCGGCGGTGATCCTGATGGGGGGAGGCTGGTTCGCCTCGTCCATCGCCGAACAGATGCTGCCCTTCATCGCCGCCCCGCACGAGATGCTGGGGGTGCTGAACTCGGGCGCGGGCAACCAGATCATGGTGCGCGCCGTCTGGGCCGTGGCGCCCTTTCTGGGAGCCGTCATGCTGGCGACCATCCTGGGCGGGGTCGGGGGCAATGTCGCCCAATCCGGCCTGATCTTCACGGCCGAAAAGCTGAAGCCCAAATGGTCGGCGGTCAGTCCGATGCAGGGGTTCAAACGCATCTTCGGCCCCGACGGCCTGGCGCAGTTCGTCAAGACCTTCCTGAAGCTGATCGCCGTCTGCGTGGTGTGCTGGATGGTGTTGAAGCCGCACCTGCGCGAGTTCGAGAATATGGCCGCGATCAGCCCGCTGGCGATCCTGCCGCTGGCGCGCGACATGGCCATCTCGCTGTTCGTGGCCTCGATCATCCTGCTGGGGGCCACGGCCGGGGCCGACTTCATTTGGCAGAAGATGCGCTTCGCCAAGCGGATGCGGATGACCAAGGAAGAGCTGAAGGAAGATTTCAAACAGTCCGAAGGCGATCCGCACATCAAGGCCAAGCTGAAGCAGATCCGCATGCAGCGAAGCCGCCAGCGGATGATGGCCAATGTGCCCAAGGCCACCGTCATCGTGACCAACCCGACCCACTATTCGGTCGCCCTGCGCTATGAGCCGGATCAGGGCGACGGGGCGCCGATCTGTGTGGCCAAGGGCGTCGACGCCCTGGCCCTGCGCATCCGCGAAGTGGCGACCGAGCACGGCGTGCCGATCGTCGAGAACGTGCCGCTGGCGCGCGCCCTGTACGCCACCGTCGAGGTGGACGAGGTCATTCCGCGCGAACATTTCGACGCCGCCGCCAAGATCATCGGCTTCGTCTTCCAGTCCCGTAAGCGCCGGTAAGGCGGCGTCAGGATTTGGGCGTATGATCGCAACACTGATTCGCGAGGCTGTATGACGTCCACCCGCCGCCCTTCGTTCGACCTGTTGTCCGGCGTGATGGCGTTCGGCGTCGTGGCGGCGATCGCGGCCCTTGCCTACCCGGCGTTTCGCGCCAACCCGACCTCGGCGCCGGGACTGGTGCTGATTCTGACCGTGGGCGCGATCGCCATGATCGGTCTGTTCGGCTTCCGCCGGGCGGCGGACGCCAAGCCGAGCAGCGACGCGGCCATCGAGGTGCTGGACGCCATGGCCGAACCGGCGGCGCTGGTCTGGGATTCAGGACAGATCCTGGCCTTCAACGCCGCCTGGTCCGAGGCCAATGGGGCGACCGGCGCCCTGCCGCGCGGCAAGTCGGCCCAGGCGCTGTACATGGCCTTCGCCCAGGCGCGCAAAGGCGAGCCGGGCCGCGCCATCGTCATGATCGGACAGCGCGAGGTCGAGGTCGTCATCGGCCAGATCGGCGATGGAAAGACGGGCGAGGGCAGGTTCCTGATGCGCGCCGCGCCGGACGCCGTCCTGCCCATCGCCGCCGCGCCCGTTC
>NZ_DLTK01000056.1:0-16291 GCF_002500885.1 Brevundimonas sp. UBA7838 | reverse complement strand
CGCTGAACGAACTGGCCGCCATCGACCGGGCGCTGGCCGCCATGTCGGTCGGTCAGGACGCCGTGAAGTTCGATCCGACCATCGTGCGCGGCCTGGAATATTACACCGGCGCCGTGTTCGAGGCCGAGCTGCTGCTCGACACGGTTGACGACAAGGGTCGTCCCGTCCGCTTCGGCTCCATCGGCGGCGGCGGTCGCTATGATGATCTGGTCGCCCGCTTCACCGGCCACAGCACGCCGGCGACCGGCTTCTCCTTCGGCGTCTCGCGTCTGGCCTCGGCCCTGCGCGCGGCGGGACGGGGCGCCGAGGACGCCGTGCGCGGCCCCGTGGTCGTCATCGTCTTCTCCGAGGACGACATGGCTCATTATCTGACCGCCGTCGCCGAACTGCGCGCCGCCGGGATCGCCGCCGAGCTCTATCTGGGTCGCGCTGGCATGAAGGCGCAGATGAAATACGCCGACCGGCGCGGCGCCCCGGCTGTCGTCATCCTGGGCGGCGATGAGATCGCCGCCGGCGAGGTCACGATCAAGGATCTGGACGCCGGCCGCGCCGCCGCCGCCGCCATCACGGACAACGACGCCTGGAAGGCCGAACGCCCCGGCCAGATGAAGATCGCCCGCGAAGGCTTGGTCGCCGCCATAAAGTCCATTGTCGAATAAGCTTCGATAATGGCCCGCCTCTAAAAATGGGTTATCAGTGATAAGTCGAAGAAAGTTCGACTCTTGCGAAACCGGTCGTTGACGACCGACCGGCCCTTGCGTCAAATGACCTCACTCGAGGGCAAGCGTTGCTCAAGCGCGCAGCACTCGAAGGCGTTTCGGGGAGGAAACGTCCGCTCTTTAAAGAGCGCGAAAGCCCGCTGCGATGTATCCCCCGCAGCGGGCTTTTTCGCGTCTGGAGCCCAGACAAATCATGATAAAATCTCGACCAATTTTCTATGCGACGTCGAGATCGAGCATCTGGTTCTCGATATGAAAAAGGCCGGGGCGAACCCCGGCCTTTCCATTCTCGAACAAGCGTCGCCCTACCAGAGGCGGACGCGTTCCTCGGGCGTCAGATAGTATTTCGTGCCCGGCTGGACGTCGAAGGCGTCGTACCAGGCGTCGACGTTGCGCAACGGGCCGATGACGCGGAACTGGGCGGCCGAGTGCGGGTCGGTGGCGACCTGCTGCTTCAGCGCCTCGTCGCGATACTTCGACTGCCAGACCTGGGCCCAGCCGTAGAAGAAGCGCTGGTCGCCGGTCGCGCCGTCCAGAACCGGTGCCGACTGACCGTTCAGCGACAGGTGATAGGCCTCGAGACCGACGGCCACGCCGGACGCGTCACCGATGTTCTCGCCCATCGTCAGGCCAGGGTTGATGTGATAGCCGGCGATGGGCTCGTAGGTCGCATATTGCGCGCCCAGACGCGCCGTCAGGGCCTCGAAGTTGGCCTTGTCTTCCGGCGTCCACCAGTTGCGCAGCACGCCGTCGCCGTCGGACTTGGAGCCCTGGTCGTCGAAGCCGTGGCCGATCTCGTGCCCGATCACGCCGCCGATGCCGCCATAGTTGACCGCCGCATCGCCATTCGGATCGAAGAAAGGCGGCTGCAGGATCGCGGCCGGGAAGACGATCTCGTTGTTGGCCGAGTTGTAGTAGGCGTTGACGGTCTGCGGGGTCATGCCCCACTCCGACTTGTCGACCGGCTCGTTCAGACGGGCCAGATCGTAGTTCCACTCGAACAAGCCGCGACGCTCGGCGTTGCCGACCAGGTCGTTTGCGCGGATGTCCAGACCGGAATAGTCGCGCCACTTGTCGGGGTAGCCGATCTTGACGGTGAACTTGCGCAGCTTCTCCTGCGCCGCCGCCTTGGTCTCGGTCCCCATCCAGGTCAGGTTGTCGATCCGGTGCGACAGGGCGGTGCGCAGATTGGCGACCAGCTCTTCCATCTTGGCCTTGGATTCGGCCGGGAAATACTGGGCGACGTAGAGCCGGCCCGTGGCCTCACCTAGCGATCCTTCGGCGAAGGAGATCGCGCGCTTTTCGCGGGTGCGCTGCTCAGGCTGACCCGACAGATCGCGCGAACGGAACTCCCATTGGGCGTCGGCGAAGCGTTTGGACATCAGCGGCGCCATGTCGTCGGCGGTGTGGAAGGCCTGCCAAGCCTGCAGCAGTTCGACCGGCGTCTCGGCGTAGATGGCCGCGATCTTGGGCATGGCCGTATCCTGACGCACGATCAGGCGCGGCACGCCGCCCAGCTTGGCCGCATCGTAATAGGCCTGCCAAGCGAAGCCCGGCGCGTCCTCGGCCAGTTTGGCGATGGTGAACTCGTTGTAGGTCCGGTCGCGGTTGCGGTTCTCCACCGGGGTCCAGTGGGCCTCGGCGATCTTGGTTTCCAGCGCGACGATCTGAGCGGCGGTCTCGGTCGGGTTGGTCCAGCCGATCATCTCCAGCATCCGGCCGACATAGGCCTGATACTTCTCTTTCTTGTCGGCGAAACGGGCGTCCAGATAATAGTCGCGGTTCGGCAGGCCGATGCCCGACTGGCCCGTGGAGACGACGTAGCGGGTCGGTTGCTTGGAATCGATCGTGATGCCGGTGCCGAAGAAGGACGAGCCGAAGCGGCCAGCCGTCTGGCCCATATAAACGGCCATCTTGTCATGGCTGTCGGCGGCGCGGATCGCGGCCAGGTAGGGTTGCAGCGGCTGAGCGTCCAACTGCTCGATGCGCGCCTCGTCGATGTAGGACCGATAGGCGTCAGCGACCTTGGCCTCATCCGATCCGGGCGCCAGGTCGGTGCGGTTGGCCAGGCCCAGCACCAGTTCCTTCATGCGGTTGTCCGACAGTTCGCGCAGCAAGGCGAACGAGCCATAGCTGGTGCGGTCCGACGGAATGACCAGCTTTTCCAGCGCCTTGCCGTTGGCGTACTGGAAGAAGTCATCGCCCGGCTTCACCGAGGTGTCACGGCCGGCCATGTCGAAGCCCCAGGTCCCGTAGCGAGGCGCCTCGGTGCCCTGCCAGCCGGCTGCCGTCTCTTCGCCCGAGAACAGCGAAACGATGGTGCAGGCGTCGTCGATGCAGGCGTGGTCGTGACCGATATCCTGAGCCAGAACCGTGCTGGCGGGCAGAAGAAGGGCGCCGACGGCGGCCCCGATAAGCAGACGTTTCATCACTATGTCCCTGTTCCCACCCGGCATTTGGATGGTTCGGCGCAGACCCTAGTCCGGCGAGGGGGGGTGTCGCCTTAAAAAAAGTTCATGATTCCGATGCGGCCTCTCGCCACAGCGCCGGGATCAGGGTCAGATACGTCGACGCGAGGAGGGCGGATGCACGGTCAGGGCGGCGACTATAAGGATCTGGTGGTCTTTCTGGCGGCCGCCGGCGTCATCGTGCCCCTGGTCAATCGGCTCAAGGTCAGCCCCGTCCTGGGCTTCCTCGCTGCGGGCGTTTTGCTGGGGCCGGACGGCCTGGGTCGGTTCACGCAAAGCCTGCCCTGGCTGTCGTGGCTGACCATCGGCGATCCGGGCCAACTGGCGCAGCTGTCGGAACTGGGCGTTGCCTTCCTGTTGTTCATGATCGGTCTGGAGCTGTCGTGGGAGCGGCTGCGCGCCATGCGTCGGCTCGTGTTCGGCCTGGGGCTGATGCAGGTCGTCGTCTGCACCGCCGTGCTGGCGGGCGGCTTCATGCTGATGGGACAGACCTTGGCCAGCGCCGTCGTGTTGGGCATGGGCCTCGCCCTGTCCTCGACGGCCGTGGTCATGCCCGTACTGGCCGAGCGGGGGCGGCTGAAAGGGACGGTCGGCCGTTCCACCTTCGCCATCCTGCTGGCTCAGGATCTGTCGGTCGCGCCGATCCTAATTACCGTCACCGTCCTGGCGGCGCTGGCCCAGCAGGGCGGCGCGCTGGATCCCACCGTGCTGGGACGCGCCCTGTTCACCCTGGTTCCGGCCGCCATCGGCCTGGGTCTGATGGTGCTGCTGGGACGCGTGGTGCTGCGGCCGATGTTCCGATCGGTGGCCAAGGCGCGCAAGGCCGCTCAGGGCGGCGAACTGTTCGTCGCCGCCTCCCTGCTGGTGGTGGTCGGCGCCGGTCTGGCCGCCCAGGCCAGCGGCCTGTCGATGAGCATCGGCGCGCTTTTAGCCGGCGTGCTGCTGGCCGAAACCGAGTTCCGGCGCGAGGTCGAGGTTTCCATCGAACCGTTCAAGGGGCTTTTGCTGGGCGTCTTCTTCGTCGGCGTCGGCCTGGGTCTGGACCTGGACGCCATCGCCGCCGATCCGGTCGGCGTCTTCGGCCTGGCCCTGGCCCTGACGATCGTGAAGACCGGCGTCATCTTCGGCCTGGCGCGTTTCTGGGGCCTGGGCGCCCGACCGGCGCTGGAGACGGCGCTCGTTCTGGCGCCGGCGGGCGAGTTCGCCTTCGTGGTCTTCGCCACCGGCCTGGTCGAGGGGCTTGCGCCGCCGCAGCTGACCAACACCGTGGCCCTGTCGGCGACCGTCAGCATCTTTTCGATCCCCCTGCTCGCCCTGCTGGGTCAGAAGTTGGCGCGCAAGTCGGCAGCCGCAGGCCATCCCGTCGAGCTTCCAAAGCTGGAGGCGGCCGACGGCGCGGTCATCATCGTCGGCTTCGGGCGCGTCGGCCGATTGATCGGGGAAATGCTGAAGGCGCACGATCAACCCTTCATCGCGCTGGACACCGATGCGGGCGCGGTCGCCGCCGGCCGACGTGATGGATTCGATGTCTTCTATGGCGATGCGGGGCGGCGCGAGATGCTCCAGCACTGCGGCGTCCAGTCCACCCGCGCCCTGATCGTCACCATGGACGCGCCGACGAAAGTGGACGAGGTGGTCACTACGGCGCGGTCGATGCGCGACGACCTGATCCTGATCGCCCGCGCTCGCGACGACCAGCACGCCATTCGGCTGTATGGACTGGGCGTCACCGACGCCGTGCCGGAGACGACCGAGGCCAGTCTGCAGCTCGCCGAAAACACCCTGGTCGACTTGGGCGTGCCCATGGGCCTGGTGCTCGCCTCGGTCCACGAACGTCGCGATCAGTTTCGCAAGGCCTTCCAGTCGGCCATCCCGATCGAGCGTCGCAATCGCCCCAGCCGCGCGCTGCGCCGCACGCTGCGCCAGGCGCGCGTCGACCCAGCGCCGGAGTAAGGGAAGCCCCTTACAGACCGGCGCCGGACCCATTTTCGTCATGGTTCCGTGATGCAAGCGCGCCTCTCCATGACTGCATCTGCGGAGCAGAAGCGCCCTTTCGGTTCGATCCAAGGGCTCAGATATTCATTCGAGGTCGCTGCCGGGCCCGCCCCGACCAGAGACCGAAAGTAGAGTAAAAGCCTGATTATATGACAGATACCGTCGCCTCCCTCGCTGTCGAGCCCCGCTTGAACCGCCGCCAGGCCGCCAAGATCCGCACGCGACAAAAGGTTCTGGACGCCGCCCGCTCGCTCTTCGCCGAGCGCGGCTATGAGCCCGCCACGATCCGCGACATTGCCAAGGGCGCGGGCATGTCCACCGGCGCCGTCTTCGCCAACTTCCAGGACAAGGCCGAACTGTTCGAAGCGGTCCTGACCGAGGACATGACGCGTCTGGCCGAGGTGGTCGAGGCCGCGGCGCCCGAAGGCGAGCCCGTCCGCCAGCGCCTCGTCAGCGCGCTGAGCGCCGGCTATCACTCGTCGCTGGACCAACTGCCCCTGTTCCAGGCCATCGTGGCCCGCTCGTGGTTCCAGCCCCTGGCCGCCGAAATGCGCGCCCGCGCCGCGACCAAGAACCTGCTGCTCGCCATCAGCAACATCCTTCAGGATGCGGTGGCC
Source organism: Brevundimonas sp. UBA7838 (assembly GCF_002500885.1). Taxonomy (NCBI): domain Bacteria; kingdom Pseudomonadati; phylum Pseudomonadota; class Alphaproteobacteria; order Caulobacterales; family Caulobacteraceae; genus Brevundimonas; species Brevundimonas sp. UBA7838. The sequence goes on along the minus strand of NZ_DLTK01000056.1, from coordinate 10,492 downwards.
AAGGGCGAGCTGTCCAAGGACGCCGACAGCCGTCTGCTGGTCGAGCTGATCTGGGACGCCTATCTGTCGAACTATCGCCGCGCCGCCTATGACGAATGGGACGCGCAGGCTTTGTCGGATCATATGGGCAAGCAGATCGACGTGATCCTGGCCGGCGCCATCGCCGCCAAATAGGCCAGAGCAAAGCCGCTTTTCGAAAGGCCGGGTCCGCCAGCGCGGGCCCGGCCTTTTTCGTGAGCGTCAGGTTCGGCGTTTCAGGGTGACGTAGAAGGCGCCGTTTCCGCCATGCTTCTGGTGGGCGATGGTGAAGCCCGACACCACGCCGCGCAGTGCGGGCGAATGCATCCATTCCGCAAAGGCCGAGCGGATCACCCCGCCGCCCATCCGACCCTGTCCGGTGATGACCAGCACCGCACGCATTCCGCGCGCCTGGCAGGATGTCAGGAAGCCTCGAAGCTGATCCTCAGCCTCGAACCGGCCAAAGCCATGCAGGTCGATGCGCGCCTCGATGGGATCGCGTTCGCGCGACAGCCGCTGCTTGCGGCGCGGCTCCAGATCCTCGGGCGCGAGCTTGGGCTTGTTCGGCGAGGGTCGCTTTTCCGCCGGTGGCGCGACAGCAGTGCGTTTGGGAGACGCCTTGACCAGGGGGCGCGGGCGCTCGATGGGCGTCACCACGATCTCGGGCGGCGTTTCGGCGCCGGGCGTGACTCGGGCGGCCTTGCGCGTCCTCGGCGTCACGACCGATCCGGCCACACGGGTCCAGATGCGACGGTCTTCGGGCGTCAGTCCGTTTTCGTCACGGCTCGAGCCCTTTCGCCTCATGCCTCGCCGTCGTCCTCGATCGTGTCGCCGGGACCAGGCTCGTGCGCCAGCAAGTCACCGGGCTGGCAGTCCAGTTCGCGGCACAGGGCGTCCAGGGTCGAGAACCGAACCGCGCGCGCCTTGCCCGTCTTCAGGATCGACAGGTTCGCCACCGTCACCCCGACCCGGTCGGCGAGTTCGGTCAACGACATGCGGCGTTCCACGAGGACGCGGTCGAGCTGGACGCGAATGGCCATGCGGAAATCCTACTTCGAAACGGCTCAGATCGTCAGTTCGGATTCGCGACGCAGGCGCGCGCCCTCGCGGAACACCTCCGCCAGCACGAAGACGATGAGCACGGAAAAGATGGGGGTCAGCAGTTCGCCAAAGCCCTGCGGATCCATGACGCCGGGCGCCAGCCGCTTGGCGACGAAGCCTTGAGCCACCCAGACGCCGCCGGTCACGACCGCCAGGGTCAGGCCGATCTGGCGCAGACGGCGCACGTTATCGGGCTGGAACGGGTCGCCCATGGTCAGGGTGCGGATGATGCGACGCAGGCTTCGCAGGATCAGCATGAACCCGCCGAAATAGGCGGTCGCGGCGCCCAGACCGAATAGCAGCAGGGTGCGCGTCAGCGGCAGTTGCTTGCCGCCGGAATCTCCGCTGACGGTGATGTTCACATTGTCCAGGGGAATGAAGATCGCGGCGATGACCAGCAGCAGCAGAATGCCGGTGATCAGCCAGAGAAGGATATAGGCGACGTCCAGAACTACTTTCAGCACGCTGGACACCGAACCCGGACCGAGCGCCTTAATCGGCGCGCCCAGCCAGTTCGGAACGCTTGCCTCGCCTCGCTTCAGCGGATTTGGCGGCAGGGGCAGGCGCATGGTCTTTTTAATCTCAAGCCGGGGAAGGCGGGGCGATGGCCACGCGGGGTCCGGCGAACCCGCGCGCGGCTCTATACATCGCGGTCTTCATGCAGGTCGTCAAAGCTCCAGTGATCGAAAACAGAGGGATCAAAGGGCTTGGAACAAGGTGACGACCAGGGCGGTGGGCAGGGCGGCGATCAAAACGGTGCTGACAAAAGCAGCGCCGACCTTGTCGAGCCACATCGAGGTGTTCATCGTATGCATTGTGGTTCTCCGTCTTTCGTGTTTGGGCGATTATCGCCGTTTGGATTTGTTAGTCGCATGATCGTTCCCGATTATCCGGAAGTCCTGAACGCTGCGACCTCGTTCGTGACGATCAATAGATAGGCCGTGCGGGCGAAAAAGGCACGTTACATATCGTTTAACGATATTAAACTTTGGCAATAGACTGTTTCAGGAGCGTGATCGACGATGAATCTCAAGCTTATCAAGGGGATGCGGATCGTCGTGGCGACGCATAACGCCGGTAAGGTTCCAGAAATCTCGGCGCTGCTGGGCGGAAATTACGAACTCGTCACCGCAGGCCAGCTGAACCTGCCCGAACCCGATGAAACGGAGAGCACCTTCACCGGCAACGCCATGCTGAAGGCGCGCCACGCGGCCGAACTGTCGGGAGAGGTTTCGCTGGCCGACGATTCCGGCCTGTCGGTCGCGGCGCTGGATGGCGCGCCGGGCATCTTTTCTGCGCGCTGGGCCGGACCGGGCAAGGATTTCGCCGTCGCCATGAAGAAGGTCGAGGAGCGGCTGGAAGAGATCGGCGCGACGGACCGGACCGCCTGGTTCACCTCGGCCTTGGCGGTCGCGTGGCCGGACGGCCCCTGTGTGGTGGTTCAGGGCGAGGTCCACGGCCAGCTGACCTTCCCCCCACGCGGCGATCGGGGATTCGGCTACGACCCGTTGTTCATTCCGACTGGCGGCGATCAGACCTTTGGCGAGATGGAGCCGGCGGCCAAGGACGCCATCAGCCACCGCACCGTCGCCTTCGCCAAGCTGAGAGCTGCCCTGATTGACTGATCCGCTTGATCCGGGATCGGACGTCGGCCTCTACGTCCACTGGCCTTATTGCGCGCGCATATGCCCCTACTGCGACTTCAACGTCGTGCGCGATCGCGGGCGCACCGAGGAACACGCCGGGCTGGTCGAGGCGATCCTGGCCGATCTGCGCGCCCAGAGATATCTGACAGGTCCGCGACGACTGGCCTCAATCTTCTTCGGAGGCGGCACGCCGTCGCTGATGGCGCCCGACGCCGTCGCACGCATCGTGGCGGCGGCCCGCGACCTGTTCCCGCCCGCCGACGACATCGAGATCACGCTGGAGGCCAATCCCACGGACGCCGAGGCCGGCCGGTTCGCCGCCCTGGCCGACGCCGGAATCAACCGCCTATCAATGGGCGTTCAGGCGCTGGACGACGCCGCCCTGCGTTTTCTGGGTCGCGACCATTCGGCGGCCGAGGCCCTGCGCGCGGTCGATCTGGCCCGCCGCGCCTTCGACCGTCTGTCCATCGACCTGATCTACGCCCGCCCGGACCAGACGCCTGAAGATTGGGCCGCCGAACTGACGGCGGCGCTGGCGCTCGGATTCGAGCACGTCTCGCCCTATCAGCTGACCATAGAGCCGACGACCGCCTTTGGCCGGGCCTTCGCACGGGGAACCCTGACCCCGCCCGACGAGGACCGGGCCGCCTCACTGTACGAAACCACCCAGGATGTCCTCTCGGCCGCCGGCTTCGAAGCCTATGAGGTGTCCAACCACGCGCGCGGTCCCGCCGCCCGGTCGTCGCACAATCTGCATGTCTGGCGCGGCGGCGACTATCTGGGACTTGGCCCCGGCGCCCATGGCCGGCTGACGCTGGACGGCGTCAGGACCGCGACCGTCGCCCACCGCCGCATCGCCGATTATGTGGCGGGCGTCTCGGGCCTCACGCCCTGGTGCGAGCGCGACGCCCAGGCGCCGGTCGACGCCGCCGAAGAACGTTTGCTGCTGGCCCTGCGCACCACCGAAGGCACGCCTGTCGCCCTGCTGTCGGCGCTCGGCCTGTCGGCTGAATGCGCGCCGGTCGCGGACCTGATCGCCGACGGATTCCTGATGCTGAAGGCCGAGCGACTGATCGCCACCGAGCGCGGCCGCCCGGTGCTGGACGGCGTGCTGAAGGCGCTGCTGACCTAGGCCTTCTTCAGCCCCAGCATTCCCAGCCAGCCGCCGCTGGTCAGCAAAGCGACGTCCAGCAGGGCCAGCGGCAGCGGCGTCGAAACCGGCGCGGCGATGAAGCGCGAGCGCCAGTCCGGGCCGAACTTGGCCTTATAGCTGCGCAAACCCTGGAAGCCGTAGAGCGCCCCGCCCTCTTCGAACACCAGCGCGCCGACGCGAGCGAAGACCGGCGCGATGCGTCGATCCTCCAACCCAGCCAGCGGCGCCATGCCCAGGTCGAAGCTGGCCAGGCCTTCCGCCTTGGCCCATTGGGCGCAGCGGATGAAAAGATAGTCCATCACCCCATGCGGCGCGTCCGGCCGATGGCGCATCAGATCCACCGCCGCCTCGTCCGGCGAGGTCAGCAGATTGGCGAAGGCGACGATGCGGCCGCCCTCCTTGACCACCGCCAGCGGCGTCAGGTCCAGATAGTCGACGTCGAAGCGCCCCAAGGAGAAGGATTTCTCCGAGCCCTCGTGCATGGCGAGCCAGGCGTCCGAAATCTCGCGCAGCTCGTCCGCTATCGCTGCGGCCGAACCGGGCGGCAGAACCTCGAACGAGGAGCCTTCACGCTCGGCGCGATTGATGGCTGTGCGAAGGTTCTGCTTGCCCTTGCCCTCGATGGAGAAGCGGTGGGCGTCGATCACAGCCGTCTCGCCGACCTTGCGCACCGCCAGCCCCATGGTCGCAAGATCGCCCAGCACCTCTTCGCTGACCGAATAGAAGACCGCCGCCCCACCATAACTGTCGGCCATCTCGGCGAAGGACCACAGCAACTCCAGCCGTTCGCTCTTGAGCCCTGCCGGTTCGCCCATGGCGATCCAGCGCCGCCCCCGCACGCGATAGGCCAGGAAGCTGGAACCCGACGGGCTGAACATCAGCGCCTTATCGCCCAGCATGGCCAGCCAGGCCTCGGGCGAGGCCTTATCGGCCGTCCGCAGCGCCTGAAGTGCGCGATCGATGTCGGCCTTGCTGGCCGGTCCGTGACTGTGGGCGCCGGGCGAGCTCAGCAACGAGCGGCCGGCCACGACCAGCGTCAGGATCGCCAGAACCAGCCCGGCCCGAAGGAAGCCGGACGCCTGACGATCACTCAGGAAGCGCCACCAAAGCTCGTCATTATAGGCCACGTCGCGATAGGCGAAGAAGCCCAGCCACAGCATGGCCGCCACCACCGCCGTCAGCAGCAACAGCCAGCTGGGCCGCAGCGGCTCGCTGAGACGCGAGCGTCGGTTGAAGGCCGTGCGGCACGGCGCCAGGAGCGCGGCGACGACCAACAGATCCGTCGCCTGCTGCCAGTCTAGACCTTTCAGCACCGAAAACACCGCCCCGGCCGCCAGGACCAGCAGGGCGGCCCAATAGGCGCCGCGTCGACGCCGCCACAGACCGGCCGACAAGAGCAGAAGCAGGAAACCGGCGATGCTGCCAACGAAGTGCGACAGGTCGATCAGGATCGGAGAGACAACGCCCGTCAGCTGGCGCAACCGACTGTCGAACTCGGGCGTCACCGCAGAGGCCAGCATCAGCGCGCCTGCGCCGAAGGCCAGCACCGCAAAGATCTGGGGCGTCAGCTCGAAGGCCAGACCCGCCAGTCGGCGGATCAGACCGGATGTGTGCCGGGGGCGGCTGGACAAACGTGGCCTCTCGAATCGCGGATCGCCCGAACATAGACCAAGAATCGTCCAACCGGGGCGCTGCCAAGGTCATTTCGGGGCATACGAAACAATCCGTAACAGAGCGAGTATATAGGGGTGCGGGCGTCGGGCCCGTGTAACAGGGGATAGTCTCCCATGACCATCAAGACCGCTCTTCTGGCTGGCGCCGCCGCCTTCATGACCGCCGCGCCGGCTCTGGCGCAAGAAACCACGCCCGCTCCCGCCGCCGCGCCTGCCGCCGCTGCGTCCTCGCAGCAATCGCTGTCGCTGAACCCCGGATCGAGCGTTTCCGGTCCTGATGGCGAGCTGGGCAAGCTGGAAGGCGTTCAGAACAACGCCGAAGGCAAGCAGGAACTTACCGTTCGCGGCGCCGACGGCCAACTTCGCGCCGTGCCGCTGAGCGGCATCCGTCAGGAAGGAACCGGCGTCGTGGTGGCCTACACCAAGGCCGAGTTCGACGCCGCGGCTCCGATCGCCGGCGCCCCGGCGGCCCCTGCCGCTGATCCGGCCGCCACGCCCGCGCCGACCGCGGAACCTGCGGCCGAACCGACCGATCCGGCGACCACCGAACCGGCAACCCCGGCTCCGGACAGCGCCACGCCGGCTCCGACCGAGCCGCAGTAAGACAGCTCTCTCAGGCTGAATGACCAAGGGCGGCCGGGTTTCCCGGCCGCCCTTTCGTCTGTCTGCAACCCGGCGCCGACAATGGCGCAGCAAAAAGGGCGGCTCGTGAGAGCCGCCCTTTTCCTTATCGACCGACTGTCGGATCAAGCGCGACGCTTGACCAGTCCCAGAAGGAACAGCAGCAGGCAGGCGCCCAGGAACGCCACGATCAGGGTGACGAAGTTGAAGCCGCCAACCGGCGTGCCGAAGACGTTGTTCGAGATGAAGCCGCCGAGCAGAGCGCCGATGACGCCGACGATCAGGTTTGTCAGCAGGCCGTGATTACGACCCATGACCTTTTCAGCCAGCCAGCCGGCGACGATGCCGATGACGAGCCAACCAATGATTCCGAGACCCATGCTGTGGTTCCTTCCTTTAAAAGCCAAGCTGTTGCAGTAAATGCGGCTCGGGCCATACGGTTGCGTCGTGGCTCTAACCTCGCCGCAATAAGGCCGAATTCGCGTCAGGCGCGATCCGGCACGGCGATTGCCGTGATCGACGTGTGTCGTCCCGCATCGGGACAGACGTTGAGACGAGGATCACCGTCATGGCCGACGACATCGACCTTCATCTGGGCCGCCGCTTGCGCCGCCGTCGCCGCCTGCTGGGCCTGACCCAGCAGCAGTTGGCCGTCCAGGTCGGCATCCGCTTTCAGCAGATCCAGAAGTACGAATGCGGCGCCAACCGCATCTCCGCCGCGCGCCTGTGGCAGTTGGCCGAGGCGCTGGAAACGCCCGTCGCCTATTTCTACGATGGCCTGGCCGAGGCGATGGAGGCCGACGCACCGACTCCCAAGGGCGGCGAAGTCTTTTCGCGCAAGGAAACGCTGGATTTGATCCAGGCCTACTATCAGCTTGACGAACGGCCCCGCCGGCGTTTGCTGGATCTGGCCAAGTCCCTGCACGCGGGCGACGCGGCCGCCGCCTGATCTGCGCGTCTCCCCGATCTGCACGTCTCAAGGGGCGCCCATGCCGGCGAAAGCGCGGTAAGGGAATCCCATGACCGAATACGAAGCCTTCGCCATCGAACTGGCGCGCGAAGCCGCGCGCGTGACCCTGCCCTTTTTCCGCTCAGACATCGGGCATGAAGACAAGGGTGGCGCGGCCGGCTTCGATCCCGTCACAGAAGCCGACAAACAGGCCGAGGCCGCCATTCGCCGTCTGATCGCCGCCCGCTATCCTGATCACGGCGTCATCGGCGAGGAGTATGGCGAGGATCGACCGGACGTCGAGCACGTCTGGGTGCTGGATCCCATCGACGGCACGCGCGCCTTCATCTCGGGTCTGCCGCTGTGGACCACGCTGATCGCCCTTCGCACGGCCAGCAAGCCGATCGTCGGCGTCATCGCCCAGCCCTATCTGGACGAAATCTTTATCGGCGGCCCGTCCGGCGCGCGCCTGTTGCGCGGCGATGTCGAGACGCCGCTGGCCGTGCGGTCCTGCGAGAAGCTGACCGACGCCGTCATCTCGACGACGGACCCCGACATCTTCAACGGCGCGGAACTGGGCGCCTGGACCCAGGTGCGTGCGACCGCCCGCCTGGCGCGTCTGGGCTGCGACGCCTACGCCTACGCCATGGTGGCGGCGGGCAAGATGGATCTGGTCGCCGAGTCCAGCCTGAAGCCCTGGGACTGGTCCGCCCTCGTGCCTGTCATCGAGGCGGCGGGCGGCAAGGTCGTCAACTGGCGCGGCGCAGCGCCGGACGACAGCGGCCAGGTCCTCGCCGTCGGCGACGCGCGTCTGATCGACCAGGCGCTGGTGACGCTGAAACGCGCGGCCGCCTGACGCCCTCAACTGGCGCATATTGACGCAGGTCGCGAGACGGCGTCAGGGTGCGGACGGTTGTGGGGACGGATTTCGATGGCTGGGCAGTCCAAACTGGTTGTCGGCGTCGACGTGCCCTGGGTCACGAGTTGGAGCGGCGAAGAGATTACGGGCGCCGCGCCATGCCGAACCGTCGGCGGCCGTCTCGCCCTGATGCAGGCCAGCGCGCCCGGCAGTGGCAAGCCGCAATATTCGAAGAACCATCTGGTCCGACAGCGCCTCACGGTCGCGCGCATGCTGTGCCCGATGTGCGGCGAGCCGACTGAGGATAGCGATCGCTGGACCCAGATCGCCGCGCGACGATGCGCCGGTCAACTCAGGGCGCGCGGCGGTCAGGTTCGCGCCGACATCGCCGACGACCGGGTCATGATCGACGCCGGCTCGATCGCGCCCCTGCACCGCCGCTGCGTCGACCGCTCGATGAAATACTGCCCGCACCTGCGCGCCAGCGACGATGTGATGGTCATGCGCTTCCCGCGCGAGTGGATCGTTCTGCCCCTGCTGATCAAGGCCGAGACCGGCCCCGGCGTCGCCGTCGCCTTCCTGCAGCTATGCGGCATCACCCAGACGATCGACCGACGCTGGCGCACCGAAACCGCCGCCTAGCGATCAGCCCGCCGTCACGTCCGCAGTCCTCGCCGAAGGATCGGCGGCCGCGTCGGCCGTAGGCGCGACCAAATCGGTCATGGCGTCGAACTCGTTCAGGAAGACGGCGCGCAGGTCGTCGGCCTCCATGATGACCTCGTGCTTGGCGCCGGCGACCTCGACGTAGCGGCCGCGCGGGATGCGTTTGGCGGCCCATTGGTTGGTTTGTTTCCAGACCACGTCGTCGGCGCTGGCCTGAACGATCACGACCGGCGCCTTGACCGCCTTCAGGGCCTTGGGCTTCAGCGCGCGCTCGCCGGCGTCCAGCGCAAAGGCCAGCCAGCCATAGGTGGGACCGCCGATGGCCAGGTGCGGACAGGCGTAAAGCTGCTGACGCCACATCTCGTATCGGCTCTCGTCCGAGGTCAGGGCGTCCTCGGCGAAGTTGTGGTCGAACGGATCGTCGGGGTCGCCCAAGATGTAGTCGCCGGCCTGGCCGTGGCGAATGTTCCAGCGCACCACCAGCTTGACCGACCACATCGACCGTTTGCCGGTCTTGATGCGCAGCATGGGGCTGGACAGGACCGCGCCGGCGAACCGGTCCTCGCCGCTTTCCAGCGACAAGAGATTCAGACAGGCGCCCATCGAATGGCCGACCATGATCCACGGCTTGGGGCAATGGTCCTCATAGGCGTTCAGCAGGCGGTTGTAGTCGTCCAGAAACTCCTCGACCGCACGGGCGTGACCCTTCAGCCGGTCGGGCAGCAGGCGGGCCGACAGCCCCTGGCCTCGCCAGTCGTGGGTCAGCACGCACCAGCCGCGCGCCAGGAAGTTGCCGATCACCTCATAGTATTTTTCGATGGGCTCGGTGCGGCCGGGGCTGAGCACCACGGTGCCGCGCACCTTGTCCGCAGCGAGATGAGACGGCTTCCACAGCCCGGCGCGCAGGCGCATTCCGCCCGCGCCGCGAAACCAGTCGCCCTTTCCGCCGGGCGGCGGGGCGGCGCCGGGAACCCCCATAAGCGGGGCGTTGGCGGCGAAGGCTTGGGCGCGGTTCACTCGGGCTTCCTGAACTTCAAGGTCATGCGATCGCTCTCACCGATCGCGTCATATTTGGAGCGGTCGAAGGCGGGGTCCGCCGGTTCGCCGCGCGGCGCCGTCAGGCGCGTGGGCGCCAGGGTGTCGACGCCGAACGGGTGATCCTTGGTGTCTTCCGGATTGGCGTTGATCTCGGACGCCTCGACGAAGACGAAGCCCGCTTCGGCCGCCAACTGGCGCACGAAGGCTTCCTGGACATAGCCGTTGGCCGCGACCGGATCCTGATCCTGCGCAGGGGCTAGCCGGTGCTGTTCGATGCCCAGGATACCGCCGGGGCGCAGGGCGGCGAAGGCGTCGGCGAAGGCCTTTTCCGCAATGCCCGCCGCCATCCAGCCATGCAGGGTCCGCATGAACAGGCACATCTCGGCCGTACCCGCCGCAATCACCGGGCCGGACCCCGCGCCGAAGACCGAAAATTGCGGCTCGCCATAAAGCTTCTTGTCGCTGGAGAATCGCGTGCGGAAGGCGGTGTTCAGCACGGCCTGGGCCGGATCGGCGGTCGGTCCCTCGGGGAACAGGGCGGCGACATAGGTGCCCGCCCCCTTGGCCAGATAGGGGGCCAGGATTTCGGTGTACCAGCCGCTGCCGGGCCAGAACTCCACCACCGTCATCTTGGGTTGAAGACCGAAGAACCGCAGCGTCTCCATCGGATGACGGAAGGCGTCGCGCGCCTTGTCCTGGGCCGAGCGCCACGATCCCTCGACCGCCCATTCCAGCGAGCCTTCCGGCGGCCCGGCCGGCGTGGGCGGCGCA
>NZ_DLTK01000029.1:0-3377 GCF_002500885.1 Brevundimonas sp. UBA7838 | reverse complement strand
GCAGACGCGCCGTCAGACGCCGACGCTCGGTCGACAGGGTGGTGATGGGCAGGACCGACCCGACGACGCAAAGCAGGAACAGATGAAACACATTCATCTGGCGCATCACCTCAGGCAGGGCGGCCAGAACGGGATCTGGCGGCAGGCGGGTCAACACAACCGGCCCATGCCCGGCCAGCGTGGCGGCGCCGCCGATGGCCGCGACCAGCACCACCGCGCAGGCGGTGGTCGGCGGACCGAGCCGGAAGGCCAGAAGAATCAGCGGCGGAAGCACCGCGAACATCACCGGCGCCGACGACTGGGTAAACACCCACAGCGTGACGCCGCCGACCAGAACCAGCAGGGCGGCCGCCTCCGTCATCGTGGCCTGGGCGTCGTCCCTGAAACGATGGTTGCGCGCCAGCAGCAACAGGGACGGCGTGACGATCATCATCGCCAGCAGCTCCATGTCGAACAGGTGGTGCATCCGGAACGCCAGCGTGCCCGGCACCTTCCAACTCATCAGCACCGCGACCGCGCCCGCCAGCAGGGTGCTGATCAAAACCGCCGGTACGGCGGCAAAGACGGCGAAGCGGAACAGACGCCAGGGACGTCGCATATCCAGCGCGGCCCCGCAGAAACGGCGCGCCAACACGGCCGCGATGCAGACCTGCGTCAGGTTCAGGGCGACATTGGTGAACATCATCACGCCGGGATCGCCGCGCACGATGTTGCTGGCGAGGTTGATCGCGGCGCAGGCGAGCATGACGCCGATGGCCTGGCGACGATGAAGCTGAAGGACGGCGGCCAGAAGCACCGCATTGGCCGGCCACAGAACCGTGGCGCCGAAGGCATGCATGCTCCACTGGGCGACCGATAGGCACAGGGCGAACAAGGCCGCATAGGCGTAGGGCGACGGCCCAGCCGCGCGGCCGGCCTCATGACGGAAAAACCGCCAGCGCCCGCCTTCTGCGTTCACCCACTTCAGCCCCATGACGGAACAGTGACACGCAGGGGTTAACGATCCCGTAGCGGCCCACCTAGGTAGGATTGCGGAACCGCCGTTCAGCGTCGCCGTTTACTCGCCCTTGCCAGCAAAGGGCCCCAGCCAATGTCAGACGTGATCGCCGAACCGACCTTCGAGCCGCCGGCGGACGCCCTGGCCTTCTATGAAGAGAGCCTGCGCCTGCTCAAGGAGAGCGGGATCCCCTTCCTGCTGTCGGGCACCTACGCGGTCACGGCCTACACCGGCATCCGTCGCCCGACCAAGGATTTGGATGTCTTCTGCAAGCCTGGCGACTACCCCCGCATCCTGGCCTTCTTCCAGAAGCACGGCTACCGCACCGACGTTGAGGACGAGCGCTGGATCGCCAAGGTCTGGAAAGACGAGAAACACTTCTTCGACGTCATCTTCGCCATGTCAAACGGCACCATCGCCGTGTCCGACAGCTGGTTCAGCGAGGACCGGATCACCGTCTATGGCCATCAGGTCCAGATCACCCCGCCCACGGCCCTGATCCTGTCCAAGGTCTTTATCCAGGACCGCTATCGCTATGACGGGGCCGATGTGAACCACGTCATCCTGAAACAGTCCGACGCCATCGACTGGAAGAGCCTGCTGGACCAGATGGACCTGTATTGGGAAGTGCTGGCCGCCCATCTGCTGAACTTCCGCTTCGCCTATCCGACCGAGCGCGACCGGATTCCGCGCTGGCTGATGGAAGAGTTGGTCCAGCGATTGACGGCCCAGATCGATCTTCCGGCGCCGCGCGTGAAGGTCTGTCGCGGCCGGCTGTTCAGCCCGCGCGACTATGTCGCCGACGTCGCCGAGTGGGGCTTTGGCGACGTCGTCGGCAAGGGGCTGGAGGAACGCCACGACCCCGTCAACCTGGGCCACTGAAAGGTAAGCCGCCATGACCGACGCCGTCCCCGATCCCCAGACGATCCAGCCCGGCCTGGAGGCCGGTCCCGCCAAGACACTGCGCGTCGCCGCCGTCGGCGACCTTCATGTCGGCGAGACCACCGAGCATCGCTATCGCGACCTGTTCGAACGGGTGTCGGACGACGCCGATGTCCTGTGCCTGTGCGGCGACCTGACCAACTACGGCAAGACGCCCGAGGTCGAGCGGCTGCTTGAGGATCTCAAGTTGTGCAAAATCCCGATGGTCGGCGTGCTGGGCAATCATGAGCACGAGTGCGGCCAGCCCGAGGTCGTCACCAAGATGCTGACCGACGCCGGGGTCAAGATGCTGACCGGCGAGGCCTATGAGATCGAGGGCGTCGGCTTTGCGGGCGGCAAGGGGTTCGTCGGCGGCTTCGGCCGCTATATGCTTTCCTCGTTCGGCGAGGCCTCGATCAAGCGTTTCGTTCAGGAGGCGGTCGAGGACGCCAATCTCATCGAGAACTCGATCCGCATGCTGCGCACTGAACGCTCGGTCGTGCTGCTGCACTATGCGCCCGTGGTCGAGACGGTGATGGGCGAACCGCCCGAAATCCACGCCTTCCTGGGGTCGTCGCGCCTGGCCGAGACCATCGATCGCTACGACAACGTCCGGCTGGTCGTGCACGGCCACGCCCACCGCGGCGGGCCGGAGGGACGCACCACCAAGGGAACGCCCGTCTATAATGTCGCCCTGCCGGTGCTGAAGACCCTGGGCGACAAACCCTATCGGGTCTTTGAAATCTGACCGGACTGTAGGAGGGTGCGACCGGGGCTGGGATGCAGCCTCGTTCGGGGCCGCAAGGCGGCCCGTCGTGGAGTTTCCGATGCGCCTTCTGTCTTCCGCCGCGGCCGTCGCCGTCCTAGCCCTGACCACTCCCGCCTTCGCCGCCGGTCAGGCCGCCGCCCCTGCGCCTGCACCCCAAGCCGCTGCGGCGCCTGAACCGGCCGAAGAGGCGGACAGTCCCGAGGAAGCCGCCTTCGAGGCCAAGGCGGAAGCCTTCAGTCAGGTCATGGAGACGATGGCCAGCGAGATGCAGGCCGCCGCAGCCCAGGCCGACAAGACCAAGGCCAAGGCCGACCTGGACGCCATCCAAGCCAAATATCAGCCCCAGGTCGACGCCTTCGCCGAAGATGTCCAGACGTTCGCCGTCAGCAGCGGCCAGGCGACGCCCGAACAACTCGCGCCTGCGATCCAGCAGATCAAGGGCATCCCTGCTGATGTCCGAGGCAAGATCGACGCCGCTGTTGCAGCCCCTGCCGCCTCTGCGCCGGCGACGCCGCAGTAAGCCAAGCCTTACCGCGATTTCACTTGAGACGGGGCGGCTGAGGGCGGAGTTTGCGCGGGTCATTCAACGGGAGCCGTCCCATGATCCGCCTGCTCAGCCTGACCGCCGCCCTTGCGCTCGCGCCCGTGCCCTCCGCCCTGGCGCAGACCCCGGGGCCTGCGCCCACGCCG
>NZ_DLTK01000013.1:0-4722 GCF_002500885.1 Brevundimonas sp. UBA7838 | reverse complement strand
CGCATCGCAGGCGTCTGTGGGGCTTCAAGAACCCCTCCACCGCTTCGCGGTCCCCCTCCCCACAAGTGGGGAGGAGACTTTGCTGCGATCAGGCGTGCGTCTGGTCCCAATACCGAACCGCATCGGCGTCGCGGGCCGAGAGGTCGGGATAGGCGGGGTCGGAGCCGACGTCGGGGACCCGGCGCCAGGAGCGGGCGCATTTCGGGTTGTCGGAGCGTCGCACTAGGGCACCTATGCCTGCATGTTCTGGCAGTCTGAATGGCCCTTCGGGACCTTGAGGGTCATCGCGAGTCAGCCTTGCGACACTGGCGATGCAGAAGTCTGCCATGAACTGGTCAGGATTCTCAGACCCTGCAACGTCTTGAACCAGTTGGATCAAAGCCGGGTCATCCAAGACGATGAGAACATCAGCATCGAGGCTGGATCCTATCATCTTGTCACGTCGTGCCAGTTCCAAACTACCCAGCACTACTTCGCGGATGGGAAGCAGGTTCTTGAGTTTGGTGTAGGCCGTTTCGTTCTCCCATTCCGCCGGAGTGTCGGGGATCACGCGGGCGCAGTTGGAGCCGGCGTCCGGGAAGCGGGTGGTCCAGGCCTCTTCCATGGTGAAGGGCGTCAGAGGGGCCAGCCAGGCGGTGAGGCGCATGAAGACCTCGTCCATCACCGTGCGGGCGGCGCGGCGACGCAAGGCGTCGGGACGGTCGCAGTACAGGGCGTCCTTGCGGATGTCGAAATACAGGGCTGACAGGTCGCCGGCGCAGAACTCCAGCACCGGACGGACGACGTCCTGGAAGCGGTATTCGGCGTAGGCGGCTCGGACCTGGGCGTCGAGCTCGTGCAGGCGGTGCAGGACGAACCGCTCCAGCGGCGGCATCTGGTCCAGAGACAGGCGTTCGGCCTCGTCGAAATCGGCCAGGGCGCCCAGCAGATAGCGAACGGTGTTGCGAAGCTTGCGATAGGCGTCGACCGTGGTCTGCAGGATCTGTTTGCCGATCCGCTGGTCGTCCGAATAGTCGACCAAGGCCACCCACAGACGCAGGATATCGGCGCCGGATTCCTTGATGATGGTCAGGGGGTCGGTCGTATTGCCCTTGGACTTGGACATCTTCTCCCCCTTCTCGTCGAGGGTGAAGCCGTGGGTCAGGACCGCCTTGAACGGGGCGCGGCCGCGCGTGCCGCAGCCTTCCAGCAGGGACGACTGGAACCAGCCGCGGTGTTGGTCGGAGCCTTCCAGATAGAGGTCGGCGGGCCAGTGGGCGGGACGGTCGCCGGCGTAGCCGTTTTCCGGCAGGCGCGGGTCGAGCGTGAAGGCGTGGGTCGAACCGGAGTCGAACCAGACGTCCAGAATGTCCTCGACCTTTTCGTAGCGGGCCGGGTCGTGGGCGCCCAGGAAATCGCTGTCGGGCGCGGTGAACCAGATGTCGGCGCCGTGTTCGGCGACGGCCGCGACGATGCGGGCGTCGACCTCGGGGTCATGCAGGGGCTGGCCCGTCTGTTTGTCGATGAACATGGCGAGCGGCGTACCCCAGGCGCGCTGGCGGCTGACCAGCCAGTCGGGACGGCCCTCGACCATCGAGCGGATGCGGTTCTTGCCGGCGACGGGATGGAAGGCGGTGGCGTCGATGGCGTTCAGCGCCGTCTCGCGCAGGGTGTCGCCGCTCTTCAAGGGTTGATCCATGCGGATGAACCACTGGGGGGTATTGCGGAAGATGATCGGCGCCTTGGAGCGCCAGCTGTGCGGATAGGAGTGCTCCAGTCGCCCGCGCGCCAACAGATTGCCGGCCTCGATCAGCTTTTCCATCACTGCGCCGTTGGCGGGACCGAACTTGCCGGTCTTCTTGCCCTCGGTCTCAAGCACCTTCAGGCCTGCGAATAGGGGGACGCCGGGGTAGTAGGCGCCGTCGGGATCGACCGTATCCGGCACTTCGTGATGGCCGTGGGCCTTCCAGACCTCGAAGTCGTCGGCGCCGTGGCCGGGCGCGGTGTGGACGAAGCCGGTGCCGGCGTCGTCGGTGACGTGGTCGCCGGCGAGCAGGGGCACGGAGAAGCCGTAGCCGCTGTCGAGCGCGGCCAGCGGGTGGGCGGTCTCCAGGCCCGACGGATTGATGTCGTAGACACGGGTCCAAGCGGCGATCTTGGCGGCCTTGAACACCTCCTCGGCCAGCTTGTCGGCCAGGATCAGGCGGTCGCCGGGCTTGGCCCAGGGCGCGAACTCCAGGCCTTCTTCCATGGCCGTGACCTCATACAGGCCATAGGCGATTTCGGGGCCGTAGCTGATGGCGCGGTTGGCCGGGATGGTCCAGGGCGTGGTGGTCCAGATGACGATAGAGGGCGTGCTGGAGCGGAAGGCCAGCAGGTCGTCGGGATGGTCGTCGGACATGGCCGTGACCGGGAACTTGACCCAGATCGTCGGGCTCACGTGGTCGTGGTACTCGATCTCGGCGTCGGCAAGCGCGGTGCGCTCGACCGGCGACCACATGACGGGCTTGGATCCGCGATAGAGCTGGCCCGAGTTCTTGAATTTGTGGAACTCGGCGACGATGGCGGCTTCGGAGGTGAAGTCCATGGTGGCGTAGCGGTTGGCGAAGTCGCCGACGATGCCCAGCCGGTGGAACTGGTCCTTTTGCAGGTCGATGTATTTGCCGGCGTATTCACGGCAGGCGCGGCGGAACTCGTCCTTGGACACCTCGTCCTTGCGGCGGCCCTTGGCGCGGAACTGCTCCTCGATCTTCCATTCGATCGGCAGGCCGTGGCAGTCCCAGCCGGGGACGTAGTCGACATCGTAGCCCAAGAGGAATCGGCTGCGGACCACGAAGTCCTTCAGCGTCTTGTTCAGAGCGTGGCCGATGTGGATGTCGCCGTTGGCGTAGGGCGGACCGTCGTGAAGGACGTAGAGGGGGGCGTTCTGCTTCTGTCGCTCAGCGCGCAGGGTCCCGTAGAGGTCGCCCCACTGTTCCAGGATGACCGGCTCCTTCTGAGGCAGGCCGCCGCGCATGGGGAAGGGCGTCTCGGGCAGGAAGACAGTGTCGCGATAGTCGCGGGCGCTGGATTCAGAGGTGTTTTCGGGGGCGTCGGCCATGGGTCGTCTCGGCGTCTTGAAAATTAGGTCGCTGTTCTCTTCGCCCTATCGCGCTTCGCGCTGCTTGAGGGCTTTCAATCCCGGCGTGCACGGGGCCATGCGGCCCAGAAGCGCTACGCCGGGCGGCTAATCGAAATCAGGCGAATGGAGACGCGGACGGTCATTGTGCTGGCGGTCTAGCAGACGGATGCGGCATTGCGCCATCCCGAAGCGCAGGCCTCATCAACGGAAACGAAAGGCTTTTGCGGTTTTGTGACGGGAGGATCGGCCGGAATCTTGTTCGGCCGACACGATATTCGCTTGGGAGTTCCCGCCGATGCGGCTGCGGATCACGAAATGGATGCTGGGCCTGGCGGCCGGTCTCGCCGTCTCGGCGGGCGCCGGAGCCGCGCTGGCGCAATGCACGTCCGGCTGTCAGCCGCCGCCCTGCACGTCGTGCGAGCCTCCGCCTCCGCCTGAGCCGCCGCCCTGCAACGGCGGTGGAAACTGCGGTCCTGGCGGCGGTGGAAACTGGAACGGCAACATCAACACCAACGTCAATGTGAACGTGAACCTTGGCGCGAACGCCAATGCGAACGCGGGCGCCGGGGCCAACGCCAACTCGGGCGCGCGGTCCTACGTCAATGCGCGCGCCGGCGGGTTCTCGGGCAGCTTTGGCGGAGGCGGCGGCGCGGCCTATGTCAGCGTCGATCAGCCCTATCCGACCACCATCCAGGGCCTGGCCGTCGAGGGCGTGATCGCCCAGACGGTGCGCACTCCCTACAGCGCCTTCCGCAGCATGATGAAGCGGGTCGTCATCCAAGCCGTCTGCATCGACGACCGCCAGGTGCCGCATCCCGCCTCGCAGGTGCGGCCGGATCGCGAGATCGCCGAAGGCTTCGAGGGCGAGCTGTATCGCTGCCTGTCGGGCACATGGCTGCAGGCGACCATCGCCGACTACAACGGCGACATCAGCTTCGATCACGGCACGACCCTGACCTGCCGCAAGCATGAGGCGCTGTGGTACGGAACGGGCGGCAAGCTGGAATGCCGTCCCGAGAAGCCCGAGCGGGATTGCAACGAGCGTTCGCTGCTGCGGCGCTACGGCGCCGGGATCAAGATTCTGACGATGTATCGCGAAGAGGAATACACCGAATACCGCGAGGAACAGGTCGAGAGCGCGACCGTGCTGACCGGGGTGATCACCCTGGACGGCGGCGTCGGCGGCCGGGTCTTCTGAACCGGACCTAAACACGCCCGTTCAGCCGCCGATCAGGCGGGACATGAGATAAGGCGACCGTCGGCTCTCCGTCGACGATCCTGACGACTGGCCCCGGTTCGCGAGAACCGGGGCCTTTTTCGTGGGCGTTACTGGGCCGCCGGTTGAGCTGTGACGGTGGCGCGCCAGGCGCTGTCGGACTTCAGATACTGGCGAGCCAGGGCCTGAAGGTCGGCGGCGGTGACGGCTTCCAAGGTGGCGATCTGGTTGCGGGTCTGGTCCAGCGTCGCCGGGTCGCTCTGGGCCTGCGACAGCTGGGTCAACCAATAGCCGTTGTCGGCCATGCTGCGACGAATGCGCTCGACGGCCGGGCGACGGGCGCGGTTCAGTTCGTCCTCGCTGATCGGATTGTCGCGCAGGTCGGCGGCGATGGCATAGACCAGGC
>NZ_DLTK01000129.1:0-9583 GCF_002500885.1 Brevundimonas sp. UBA7838 | reverse complement strand
CGGCGCCCTGATCCGACAGATGAAGGGGCGCGGTTAGGCCGCGCCTGCCACCCGCGCCAGATCGGCGGTGATCCTATCGGCCACCTTCAGGCGCTCTTCCGCCGTCGGCCAATCGCCTGAAACGACGATCTTCTGATCCGGCCGAATCTTCCAGAAGGCGTGGTTCTTCTGGATCAGCCCGACCAGTCCCGCCGGATTGGGGAAGCTGTTGTCGCGCAACGTCAGGACCGCACCGCGCGGTCCGATGTCGATCTTCTCGATGCAGGCCTTGCGGCAGTTCGACTTGATGCCGACGATCTTCAGCAGTTGCTGCGCCTCATCCGGCAAGGGCCCGAAACGGTCGATAAGTTCGGCGGCCAAGGCTTCACGATCCTCGGCCTGTTCGGCGTCGGAAAGACGGCGATAAAGGCTCAGACGCACGTTCAGGTCGGGCACGTAATCTTCTGGAATCAGGACAGAAGCGCCGACATTGATCGACGGCGACCAACCGCGATCCACCGCCTGTCCCTCGCCCTTCTCACGCAGCTCCGCCACGGCGTCTTCCAGCATCTGCTGGTACAGTTCGACGCCGACCTCGCGGATGTGGCCCGACTGCTCGTCGCCCAGCAGATTGCCGCCGCCGCGCTGGTCCAGATCGTGGCTGGCCAACTGGAAGCCGGCGCCCAGATTGTCGAGCGACTGCAGAACCTGCAGCCGCCGCTCGGCCGACAGGGTCATCGGCTTGACCGCATCGGTCGTCAGATAGGCGAAGGCGCGCGCCTTGGACCGGCCGACCCGCCCCCGGATCTGATAAAGCTGCGCCAGACCGAACATGTCGGCGCGGTGCACGATCAGCGTATTGGCAGTCGGGATATCCAGCCCGCTCTCGACAATCGTAGTCGAGACCAGGACGTCATATTCCCCGTCATAGAAGGCGCTCATCACCTCCTCCAACTGGGTCGCGCTCATCTGGCCGTGGCCGACGACGAACTTCACCTCGGGCACCTGTTCGCGCAGGAATTTCTCGATGGCGGGCAGGTCCTTCAGGCGCGGCGCGACGTAGTAGGCCTGACCCCCGCGATATTTCTCGCGCAGCAGAGCCTCGCGCACCAGCACCGGATCCCACGGCGTGACGTAGGTCCGCACCGCCAGGCGATCGACCGGCGGGGTGGCGATGATCGACATCTCGCGGATGCCCGACAGCGCCATCTGAAGCGTGCGCGGGATTGGCGTGGCGGTCAGAGTCAAGAGATGCAAGTCGGCGCGCAGCGTCTTCAGCTTCTCCTTGTGCTTGACGCCGAAGTGCTGTTCCTCATCGACGATGACCAGGCCCAGGTCGCGGAAGCCGACCTGTTCGCTCAGCACCGCATGGGTGCCGACGACGATCTCGACCGAGCCATCCTTCAGCCCAGCGCGCGTCTCCGTCGCCTCCTTGGACCCCACCATCCGCGACAACTGACGCACCTTGACCGGCCAGCCGGCGAAGCGTTCGGTGAAGGTCTTGTAGTGCTGGCGGGCCAGCAGGGTCGTCGGCGCGACGATCGCCACCTGCTGCCCCGTCATTGCGACGACGAAGGCGGCCCTCAGCGCCACCTCGGTCTTGCCGAAACCGACATCGCCGCAGATCAGGCGATCCATCGGCGTGCCCTTGCCCAGATCTTCCAGCACATCGCCGATGGCGTTCAGCTGATCGTCGGTCTCCTCATAGGGGAAGCGCGCGCAAAACTCGGCGAACAGGCCCGGCGGCGGCGTGACCGCATCGGTTTCGCGCAGCGCCCGTTTGGCGGCCAGGGCGATCAGCCCCTCGGCCATGGCGCGCAGACGTTCCTTGGCCTTGGCCTTTCTGGCCTGCCAGCCTGCGCCGCCCAGCTTGTCCAGTTGGACGCCCTCGGAGTCCGAGCCGTATCGGGTCAGAAGGTCAATGTTTTCAACCGGCAGATAAAGTTTGCTCTCACCGGCGTAGAACAGTTCCAGACAGTCGTGTGGGGCCTGCTGGATTTCCAGCGTCTTGAGCCCTTCATACCGGCCGATACCGTGATCCAGGTGAACCACCAGATCGCCCGTCGTCAGAGCCGACGCCTCCGCCAGGAAGTTCGAGGCGCGGCGCTTCTTGCGCGGTCGCGCCAGACGATCACCCAGGATGTCGGTCTCCGAAATGACCGCCACGGCGTCGGTGACAAAGCCATGCTCGACCGGCAGGACGCCGCGCAGATAGAGGTCCTTCGGCGCCGCCTGAACGTCGGCCCAGTCGCGCACGGCGACGATGTGATCCAGCCCATGGTCGGCCAGCATGGTCGCCAGCCGCTCCGACGACCCTTCGGTCCAGGAGGCGAACAGCACCCGCTTGCCGTCGGCCTTCAGCGCCGCCGCATGGGCCGCCACCGCCTCGAACAGATTGACGCTGTCCTGCGCCCGCTCGGCGGCAAAGGTTCTGCCCAACCGTCCGCCGGCATCCTCGCCTCCCGTGGAGAAGGGCGTGAAACGACGCACGACGCGACCCGCCAGCGCCTGGTTCCAGTCTCCGGCGTCCAGATAGAGCCGCTTTGGCGGCAAGGCGCGATTGGCGCTGGCCTGTCCTTTGGCCTTGGCCGCCTCGGCGCGCGCATCATAGGCGTCCGCGACCAGATCCCATCGCTCGGCGCGGGCCGTCTCGACCTGGTTGTCGAGGAAGATCGCCGCGTCGTCCGGCAGATAGTCGAACAGGCTGTCCAAGGTCTCATAAAACAGCGGCAGCCACTGTTCCATGCCCTGACGCCGCGCGCCCTCGCTGATCGTCGCATACAGCGGGTCGTCGCCCGGCGCGCCGAACAGGTTCAGATAGCCGGTGCGGAAGCGCGAGATGGCCGCCGCATCCAGCAGCGCCTCCGACACCGGCGCGAGGGAGACGAACGTCATCTGGCCGGTCGACCGCTGCGTTTCGGGATCGAAGGTGCGGATCGATTCCAGCTCGGATCCGAACATGTCCAGCCGGACCGGCTCCTCGAAGCCGGGCGGATAGACATCGACGACCCCGCCGCGCACCGCGAACTCGCCGCGCTCCGACACGGTCGAGGCCCGAACATAGCCGTTGGCGGCGAAATATCGCTCCAGCGCCTGGATATCGAGATCGCGTCCGACCTTGGTTTCGAACCCGGCCTGTGTCGTGACCGACTTGGGCGGCGTGCGCTGCATGGCCGCCGACACCGTCGTCACGACCAGAACCGGCGCATCGCCAGGCTTGCGCATCGCCAGCCGCGTCAGCGTCGCCATCCGCTGCGCGGCGATTCCCGCCGTGGGGCTCAGTCGGTCATAGGGCAGACAGTCCCACGCAGGATAATCCAGGACTTCAATATCTTTCGAGAAGAACTGAAACGCCTGAACGAAGCTGCCCGACCTCTGAAAGTCGCGTGCGACGAACAGGCCGACGCCGCCCCCGGCCTTGATCCGTTCGGCGACGATCAGCGCGTCCAGCCCCTCGGGCGCGCCGCCCAGATCGGCGTCGGTCCGGTGTTCGACCTTGGCGTCCATCAGCCGATTCCCTTGCCGACTTCGGCCGCGACGTGGGCGCGCATGAAGGCGCGCACCTTGGCCATCACCGGCGTCTCGAACTCGGGCGGCGTCGGATCACGCTCGATGATCCAGCCGTAAAGCCACTGATCTTCCTCGTCGATCAGCCGCTCGAATTGGTCCAGTTCCGCATCGGTAAGGGTCGGCGCGACCTGATCGGAAAACGGACCCAGCACCATGTCAGCCTCGCGAAAGCCCCGCCGCCAGGCCCGGAACTGAATGCGTCCCAGCCGCTGCCTGCGCTCAGGCGTCATCTGCTCAGGGGTCATTTCGCTTTCGGGACGCGCGTCGATTTCGGCCACAAGAATCCTTGCCCGGCAAAGTGGGAAGACGCTCAAGCAGCGAGCCACCGCGTGGCGAGCGTTAGCGTCTTCAAATGGAAGAAGCGCAGATAGCGTTCCTGAACGCACTTCGCCACCCGTCATGGTCACGCTATGTTCACGGCGATGCGTCCGCAGATTCTCTTCCCCCTGTTCGCCGAGGTCTCGACCCTCAAGGGCGTGGGCCCTCGCGTCCTGCCTCTGGTGCAAAAGGTGGCGGGCCCGCTGGTCCGCGATCTGCTGTTCCTCAGCCCGTCCGGCGTCATCGTCCGTCGCCCTACAGAGGCCGCTACCGCCATCGATGGCGAGGTGGGCGTCTTCACCGTGACCATCGACCGCCTCTACACGCCCAGCCGTCCTGGCGCGCCGCTAAAGGTCCGGGCCAGCGATCCCACCGGCTTCGTGCATCTGGTCTGGTTCGGCGGTTCGCCCCAGCACATCGACCGGCTGTTGCCGCGCGGCGAGACGCGGTTGGTCGCGGGCAAGGTCGAAAGGTTCAATGGCGAGGTTCAGATCGTCCACCCGGACATCGTGACGCTGGACAAGGCGGCCGACATCCCCGCCTCCGAACCCGTCTATCCGGCGACGCAGGGCCTCACCTCGCGCCAGTTGCGCAAACTGGTCCAGGCCGCCCTGCCCGCCGCGCCCGACCTGCCGGAATGGCAGGACCCCGCCTGGCTGAAGAGGCAGAACTGGCTGGGTTGGCGCGCCGCTCTGGACGCCCTGCATGCCCCCAAAGGCGAGATCGACCTGTCGCCCGATGCCCCGGTCCGCCAGCGCCTGGCCTATGACGAATTCCTCGCCCACCAACTGGCCCTGGCCCGCCGTCGCCGCGCCCGCGAGATCAAGCCGGCCCCTGTCATCGCAGTTGGAGCAGCTTCCGAACATCTGCTCCAGGCCCTGCCCTTCCAGCTCACAAACGCTCAGGCCCAGGCCGTCGCCGAAATCCGTCGTGATCTGGCGTCGGGCCAGCAGATGGGCCGATTGCTGCAAGGCGATGTCGGCTCGGGCAAGACCGCCGTCGCCGCGCTCGCTCTGGCCGACGCCGCTTTGAGCGGCTTCCAGTCCGCGCTCATGGCCCCGACCGAAATCCTGGCGCGCCAGCATTACGAAAAACTCGGCCCCATGCTGGACGCGGCCGGCGTCGCTGCGGTCCTGCTTACCGGCCGGGACACCCCGGCCCAGCGCCGCGAGAAACTGGCTGCCCTGGCCTCGGGTCACGCCCAGGTCGCCATCGGCACCCATGCCCTGTTCCAGGACGCCGTCCGCTTCGACCGCCTTGCCCTGGCGGTCATTGACGAACAGCACCGGTTCGGCGTCAACGAACGCCAGAAACTGCAAGCCAAGGGCGACCCGCGCCTGGGCGCCGTGCACCTGCTGACCATGTCGGCCACCCCCATCCCCCGCACGCTTGAGCTGACGCAGTACGGCGAGTTGGAGGTCAGTCGCCTGATGGAAAAACCGCCCGGCCGCACGCCCGTCACGACCGCCGTCCTGCCTTTGGCCCGCATCGGCGAGGTCGCCGCTCGTCTGAAGACCGCTGTCGAGAGCGGCGCCCAAGCCTATTGGATCTGTCCCCTGGTAGAGGAATCCGAAGCCATCGACCTGGCGGCCGCCGTTGATCGCGCCGACGATCTGCGACGCCTGCTGGGCGTCGAGGTCGGCCTGGCGCACGGCCAGATGCCGGGCGCCGAACGCGAGGCTGTCATGGCCGACTTCGCCGACGGCCGCCTGCCCGTCCTGGTCGCCACCACGGTGGTCGAGGTCGGGGTGGACGTGCCCAACGCCTCCATCATGGTCATCGAACATGCCGACCGCTTCGGTCTGGCCCAGTTGCACCAGTTGCGTGGGCGCGTCGGTCGCGGCGCCAAGGCCAGTTCCTGCATCCTGCTGTATGGAGGTCAGGACGGCGCCCTGGGTGAAACCGCGAAAGAACGCCTCGAAACCCTGCGTCGCACCGAGGACGGCTTCGTCATCGCCGAGGAAGACTTCCGCCTGCGCGGCGGTGGCGATCCCTTGGGCCTGAAACAGAGCGGTTTTCCCGCCTACCGCTTCGCCGACCCGATCCGCCACCGCGGCCTGATGCTGGCAGCCGCCGACGATGCGCGGCTGATTATGAACCGCGATCCTGATCTGACGTCGGAACGCGGCCAGGCGGTGCAGGTGCTGGAAGAGCTATTCGACTGGAACAACCACAAGGCCGGCGCAAGCTAGCCGATCACTCGGCTCCAGCCATCGAATCCGACCTCGACGTTTTCGGGAACAAGCGCCGACAACACCTTGTAATCCATGTCGATGTGCAAATTCGTCAGCACCGCACGCTCCACCTCTGCGGCGGCGATCCACGCCAGGGCCTGGTCCAGATGCGCATGGGTCGGATGCGGCGCATAACGCAGCGCATCGACGATCCAGAGCTTGCACCCGGCCACGGCCGCCAGGGCCGCCTCGTCCAGATCGGACACATCGCTGGAATAGGCGACATCGCCCAATCGATAGCCGACCGAGCGGATCGGCCCGTGCGCCTGGTCAAAAGTCGTCACCGGTATCGCGCCGCCTGCGCCCTCGACGAACCAGGCCGTGCCATGCGGCGGAATGATCCGTCCGTCCAGCAGCGGCGGATAACCGAACTTGCTCTCGAAGATGTAGTCGAACCGATGCGTCAGCGAACCGTGCGTCGCCGCATCCATCCACGCCGGTATCCGCTTCCCGGCCCGAGCGGCGAAGGTGCGCAGGTCGTCGATCCCATGGGTCTGGTCCGCATGATCGTGGGTATAAAGAACCGCATCCACATGTTTCGTGCCGCTGGCCAGCATCTGTTCGCGCAGATCCGGCGAAGTGTCGATCAGGACAGTGGTCACCCCCTCCGGCCCGGTGTTCCTCGCCAGCATCGAACAGCGCGTTCGCCGGTTCTTGGGCTCGGTCGGGTCGCAGGCGCCCCAGTCGCCGTCCCCGCGCGGCACCCCGCCCGACGATCCGCTGCCCAGAATAACGACTTCGAAACTCATGCGGGCCTGGGTATCCGGTCAAAGAGGCCGAAGAAGGCCTCGGTCGTGACGCAGTCCGCCTCCTCGGCGCTCCAGCCGCGAATCTCGGCCAGCTTGTGCAGTACATGACCTATGTAGGCCGGCTCGTTGCGCCGTCCGCGATGCGGAATAGGCGCCAGATAGGGGCAGTCGGTCTCGACGATGATCCGGTCGCCCGGCATATCGCGGATCACCGCGCGCACGTCCTCGGCCGCCTTGAAGGTCGCGATGCCGGAAACCGAAAACCAGGCGCCCATTTCAGCAGCAATTTTCGCCAGTTCTCCGCCACTGGTATAGCAGTGCATCAACATCTTGAACGGCCCCACGGCATACTCCTCGCGCAGGATCGACGCCATCACATCGTCCGCCTCACGCGTATGGATCACCAGCGGCAGACCGGTTTCGCGCGCCGCCGCCACATGCTGCCGGAACACCGCCGCCTGCACCTCGCGCGGGCTGAAGTCGTAATGGAAATCCAGACCGCATTCGCCGATCCCGACCACCTTGGGCCGCTGGGCCAGTTCGATCAGGGTTGCCGCCGTCAGGTCCGCCGCATCCTTGGCCTCGTGCGGATGGACGCCGACCGTGCACCAGATGTCGTCATTGGCCATGGCGATGCCGTGCGTCGCCTCGAAGGTCGTCAGCTTGTCGGAGATCTCCACCATCAGCCCGACGCCCGCCTCTCTCGCGCGCGCGATCACGGCGTCCCGGTCCTCATCGAACTGCGGCGCGTGCAGGTTCACGTGACTGTCGATCAGCATCAGCCCATCCGCTCCTGCTGGGCTTGAACCCGCTTCAGGTCTGCCAGCGCGCCGGCCAGCACATCGGCCTTGTCCAAGTTCAGCCCCGCCGCCCGTTCCGGCAGCGGCTGCAGCCGCTCCCATAGTTCAGCCCATCGATTGCCGGCGCCCGGCGCGCTCTGCAAGGCGCGCATGCGCACCGCCGCGATCAGCCGGTCCATCAGGGTCTCGAACCGCTCCTGCCCCTCGGCGCCGCGGAACCGGTCGGCGATGGCTAGGGCTTCGGCCCGGTCCACATCGCCCTCGACCCAGCGCCGCGCCAACTGATCCATCTCGAACGTCGCGCCTGACGCCAGGGCCAGGGCCGCGCCGGGCGATCCGCCCGCCATGATCGCCGCGTGTTCGGCGTCCTCACGCTCCGCGCCCGTCCGGTTGCGCACCAGCGTTTCCAGCCGTTCCGGCGTCCAGATCGGAAAGCTCAGCCGCCGGCACCGCGACCGGATCGTCGCGAGCAACCGTCCCGGCGCATGGGTCACCAGAAACAGCACGCCGCGCTCGGGCGGCTCCTCAAGAACCTTCAGCAAGGCATTGGCGGCATTCAGGTTCAGGTCGTCGGCCGCGTCGATGATCGCCACCCGGAACTGGGCTTGCGACGGGCTCTTTGAAAAGAACTCCGGCAGTTCGCGCGACTGATCGACCGAGATCGACTTTTTGGTCTTACCCCCCTCGACCAGCCGTTCCAGCACCAGCAGGTCCGGATGCGACTGGGCCGAGATCAGCCGGCTGACCGGATCATCGCGTCGGGCGCCCAGCGGCCCGGACGCCGGATCGGCCGCCGCGCCCAACAACCGCCGCGCCGCGCGATAGGCGAAGGTCGCCTTGCCCGTCCCCTCGACCCCGCACAACAGCCAGGCGTGGTGCAGCCGCCCCCGTTCCCAGGCGTCCAGAAACGCCGTCTCCGCCGCCGTATCTGGGATCAGGTCGAAGCGGTCACGCGGGTGATCGCTCACAGCAGCCGGTCCTGAACAACCTGCCAGACTCGCGCCTCGACCTCGTCCAGCGATCCGACGGCATCGATCAGCACGCAACGCTGCGGATTCGCCTCGACGATGCGCAGAAAGCCCTCGCGCAGGCGCTGATGGAATTCCAGCCCCTTGGATTCGAACCGCGTTTCAAACAGGCCGCGCCCGAACGCTCGCTCCAGCCCGACCTCGACTGGCAGGTCGAACACCAGGGTCAGGTCCGGCTGGTCGTCCCCGACCACGCCCGCATCGATCTGTTCGATGAAGCTTTGCGCCACGCCGCCGCCTGCGCCTTGATAGGCGCGGCTGGAATCGGCGAACCGATCGCACACCACCCAGTCGCCGGCCGCCAGCGCCGGGCGGATGGTCCGCTCGAGATGGTCCGAGCGCGAGGCGTACATCAACAAGGTCTCGGTCATGGCCGACCACGGCTCCGCGTCCGTGGCCACCACCAGATTGCGGATCACCTCCGCGCCCCTGGAGCCGCCCGGTTCACGCGTGCGCACCACCTTGCGCTCGCCCAGCACCGCCTGCAGCCGCGCGACCAGCCGCCCGACCTGGGTCGATTTGCCGGCGCCCTCGCCGCCTTCGAAGCTTATGAATTGTCCACGGGTCACGCGCCTTCATGGCGCGCCGACGCCGCCCGGCGCAAGCCCGCCCGCGCGATCAGCTGCCGGATATCAACAGGGCGCCCGCATAACCTCGCGCCACGACCGACTGACGCGCCGCCTCGGCCGCATTGGCGCTGTCCCAAGGGCCCACCACCACATTGAACCGCCCCGCGCCCCGATCGGCCCGCACCCAGCCGCTCAGGCTGTCGGCGATTCGTCCGGCCTCGACCTGGTCCGAGAAACTGCCCGCCTGGACCCAGAAGGTCGTCACCTCCGCGACCACGACCGCCGCGGGGGCGATAACCGGCGCGCTGACGGGCGGGCTGGCCGGGACCGCGCCTC
>NZ_DLTK01000069.1:27544-27668 GCF_002500885.1 Brevundimonas sp. UBA7838 | reverse complement strand
TCACAAGACGGCGACCGCCAACGCCAAACGGCTGCGCAAGACGCGCTAGGCCGGCTCCACCAGCTTCAGCTTGGGCTTCTTGACCTTGGGCGGTTTGGCCGGACGGTCGGCCTTCTTGGCGGCC
>NZ_DLTK01000069.1:0-27376 GCF_002500885.1 Brevundimonas sp. UBA7838 | reverse complement strand
CGGTCGGCCTTCTTGGCGGCCTTCTCGGCCTTGCGGGCTTCCTTCTCGACGGCCTTCAGCGCCTTCTTGGCGGCCTTGGCCTCGGCCTTGGCGGCGTCGGGGGCGGCGTCGGCGGCGGCGGCCAGATCGGCCAGCTGATTGAGGAAGGTCTCGCGCTGGCCCTTGGGCAGCAGGGCCATGATCCGCTTGTCGGCGGCCTCAACCAGCGGACGGGCGGCCTCCAACCGGGCCGCGCCCTCAGCCGACAGACGAACCGCCTTGGCGCGCGCGTCCAGGGTCGAGCGCTCGCGCTCCAGCAGGCCCTTGCTGGTCATGCGCGTAACCAGATCGGCCAGGGTCGAGCGGTCGATGCCGGTCATCCGCACCAGTTCAGTCTGGGTCAGGCCGGCCTTGAGCGACACCGCCTCCAGCACCGCGAACTGGCGCTGGGTCAGACCGTCGGCGCCGGTCTCCTCGGCATAGATGTCGAGCGCCAGTTGCAGGGCGCGGTGCATCAGGTGGCTGGGCGAGGTGGCCAGGGGCCCGACCTTCCTTGCCGCTTTTCCCGCCTTCACCATCGCGCCGCTCCCCTGAAGTTTCGTCCGAACACGTATCAGCTCTGCTTTACGATTTGACGGGGAAAGCGCGTCGGTTCCGTGACAGTTCCGCTTGGCGCCTAGAGCCCGGTATCAGGCGAGACGGGCGTCGGCTCGTCGTCCTTGATCAGGTGCTTCATGATGAAGAAGACCTGCCAGACGCCAAACACGGCCGAGGCGATCCACAGGCCGCCACGGAAGGCGACCCATGTGTCGTCGGACTGGGTGCGCCAGACGATCTCGTTAATTACGCAGACGGCTGCGAAATACAGGCCGTAACGCAGGGTCAACCCGCGCCAGCCTGCGTCGGTGATGCGGATCGCCTCGCCCAGCAGATATTTGAACGGATAGCGGTTCAGCGGCAGCGACCCCAGCAGCACGACCGCCAGCAGGCCGTTCTGGATCGACAGCTTGATCTTCAACAGGTTCGGATCGTGGAAGACGATGGTCAGCACGCCGAAGATCAAGGCGAACCCGCCGGTCAGCAGCGGCAGGGGCGCCAGACGACGCTCGACCACATAGCCGACGATCAGAGCGATCAGCGAGGCGCCGACCAGGACCCACGTCGCCTGGACCAGGGCTTCCTGCCCATCCAGACCGCGCGCGAACCGGTTGATCGCATAGGCGGCCATGAAGGCCACGAGCGCGCCGAAATCGACGGCCTGGCGGATGTTGGAAGCCTTTTTCGGCGTCTCGGTCATGTCAGTCTTCCAGTCCCACCAGCGAGCGGGAGAAGGCGCGGGCGTCGAACGGTTGCAGGTCCTCGACCCCTTCGCCAACGCCGATCAGCATCAGGGGGGCGTCGGACGCCTGGGCCACCGGCACCAGCACGCCGCCGCGCGCCGTGCCGTCCAGCTTGGTCATGACCACGCCGGTCACGAAGGCGGTGCGGCCGAAGATCTGTTCCTGAGCCAGGGCGTTGCGGCCGACGGTGGCGTCCAGCACCAGCAGGGTGTCGTGCGGCGCCTCGGGATCGACCTTCTTCAGCACGCGGACGATCTTGAGCAGTTCGTCCATCAGGGCGGACTTGTTCTGCAGTCGGCCGGCGGTGTCGATCAGGACGACGTCGTAGCCTTCTGCCCGCGCCTTGGTATAGGCGTCGAAGGCCAGGCCCGCGGCATCGGCGCCGTCGCGACGGCTCTCGAAGTCGGCGCCCGCGCGCTCGGCCCAGACCTTCAGCTGTTCGCGGGCGGCGGCGCGGAAGGTGTCGCCGGCGACAATCATCACCTTGGCGCCCTTGCCCGTCAGATCAGCGGCGATCTTGCCCAGGGTCGTGGTCTTGCCCGACCCGTTCACCCCGACGAACAGGACGACATAGGGTTTGGGGCCGGACAGGGGATCGAAGGTCGCCTGGCGCGGCGACAGTTCGGCGGCGACCGCCTCGGCCAGGGCTTCCTTGACCTCGCGCTCGGGCGCGTCCTTGCCGAACTTCAGCCCGCGAAAGCGTTCGACGATCCGGGCCGAGGCGGCAGGGCCGAGATCGCTCTCAAGCAGATGCTCTTCCAGCTGCTCCAGCGACGCCTCGGACAGAGGCTCCTTGACGAAGGTGGCGACGACCTGATCGGTCATCTGTTTGGAGGAGCGCGAGAGCCCAGCGGACAGGCGCTGGAACCAGCCCTTTTTCGGCGTATCGTTCATGCAGTGGCTTTAGCGGGGGCGAAGGCCAACGTCATCCGCATTCGCGAGGGTCGTCCCCGACGTTTCAGACGGTCGGCGACAAAAACACCGTCTAATTCGTCTAATTGATCTGAAATCGAAACCTCCCTGTTAGCGTCAGTGCGAAGGCGAGGATTATAGGCCCGCGCAAAATCGACGATGGCAGAAGGCCGTGAGAAATCGGCAAACCGTTGAAAGCGCGAGGGTTGGAGCCGCCAGTTTGGATGGCTGTCGATCATTTTCTTCCGTCATCCTGTGCAAGCCTCTGGCGGCGCAGACGGCAGCGGCGAAGATCATCGAGCGGCGCTTGCGCTTGTGGAGCCGATCAACAAAGAATATGCGCTGCGCATACGTTTCATATAGAGCGAGAGTATCATGGGCATCGTCAATATCGAGGACGAACTGCACGAGCAGCTGCGGCGCGCTGCGAAGGCGTCCTATCGGTCGATTAACGCTCAGGCGGCGTTCTGGATCAGGATCGGCATGTTGTGTGAGATGCATCCCGGCGTGACGTTCCAGGAACTGGTGGCGCGCGAGTTGCGGGCGGCGGGCGTCGATGCTTCCGTGCCGACGGGCGCCGCCGCATGATCAAGACGCCGGCCGAGATTGCGCTGATGGCCGAAGCGGGGCGACTGCTGGCCTCGGTCTTCACCCATCTGAATGCGATGACGCTGGAGGGGTTGAGCACGCTGGAAATCGACCGACGGGTCGAGGCCTTCATCGTCGACGAGCTGAAGGCGCGGCCGGCCAGCAAGGGTCAGTACGGCTATGGCTTCGTGCTGAACAGCTCGATCAACCAGGTCGTCTGCCACGGCGTGCCCTCGGCGAACGACATCCTGAAGAGCGGCGACATCGTCAATCTGGACATCACGCTGGAGAAGGACGGCTTCATCGCAGATTCCTCCAAGACCTATCTCATCGGCTCGGTGGGACCGCAGGCCCGACGGCTGGCCCGCACCACCTATGAGGCGATGTGGAAGGGCATTCAGGCGGTGCGCCCGGGCGCGAAACTGGGCGACATCGGTTTCGCCATCGAAAAACACGCCAAGCAGGCCGGCTATTCGGTGGTGCGCGACTATTGCGGGCATGGCATCGGGCGCGAGATGCATGAAGAGCCACAGGTGCTGCATTTCGGCAAGGCCGGGACCGGCGCGACCCTGCGCGAAGGCATGACCTTCACCATCGAACCGATGCTGAACCAGGGCGTGCGCACGGTCCTGACCGAGGACGACGGCTGGACCGTGGTCACCTCCGACGGAAAACTGTCGGCCCAGTTCGAACATACGGTCGCTGTGACAAAGGACGGTGTGCGGGTCCTGACCCTGAGGCCGGACGAGAAGCGGGACGCATAGGCGCGCGAAGGAGAGTTTCCGTCCCTTCATCATTCGCGCCTATATGAAGGCCGACGACCGGCGCGGGCCGGGTGATGCGGACGATCCGATGGCTGATGCTTTGTTCCATTCTCCCAAGACCCACGGTTTCGTGCGCGTGGCGGCGGCGACGCCGGTCAGCCACGCGGGCGACCCCAGGGCGAACGGCCAAGAGCACGTCGCCCTGATCCGTCAGGCGGGCGAACAGGGTGTGGACCTGATGGTCTTTCCCGAGCTGTCGCTGTCGGCCTACGCCATCGACGATCTGCATATGCAGGCGGCGCTGCTGGACGAGGTCGAGCGGCAGATCGCTGTGGCAGCCGAGGCGACGGCCGAGGCGGATGTCGTGGCGGTGGTCGGGGCGCCGATCCGCAACGGCGACGCCCTGTATAATTGCGCGGTGGTGATCGGGTCCGGCGAGGTTCTGGGCGTCGTGCCCAAGACCTATCTGCCCAACTACCGCGAATACTATGAGAAACGCTGGTTCGCGCCGGCGACGGCGCGCGCCGAGGACGTGATCGCGCTGAACGGCGAGACGGTGGACTTCGCGCCGGGTCTGTTGTTCGAGGCGGTCAATCGGCCGGGCTTCGTCTTCTCGGTCGAGATCTGCGAGGACTATTGGGCGCCGCTGCCGCCCTCGACGCGGGCGGCGTTGGCGGGCGCGCGGATCCTGCTGAACCTGTCGGCGTCCAACATCGTCATCGGCAAGGCGGACGAGCGGGCAATGCTGAGCGCCAGCCATTCGGCCCGCACCCTTTCGGCCTATGTCTTCGCCGCCTCGGGCTGGGGCGAGAGCACCACCGACCTGGCCTGGGACGGGCAGGCGACGATCCACGAACTGGGGTCCAAGCTGGCGGAAGGCGAGCGGTTCGCCTTGGACAGCCATCTGACCATCGCCGACGTGGACGTGGACCGGATCGGGCTGGACCGATTGCGGAACGGCACCTTCGCCGAATGTGCGAGAAACGAAGGCGAGCCGGCGACGGTCGTGCCCTTCATGGCGCGCGAGGATCATGAGGCCAGCGAGCTGATCCGGCCGCTGGACCGGTTCCCCTTCGTGCCGGACGACGCCGGGCGGCTGGATCAGGACTGCTATGAGGCGTTCAATATCCAGGTTCAGGGGCTGATGCGCCGGATGACCGCGACAGGCGCCAGGTCGCTGGTGATCGGCGTGTCCGGCGGGCTGGATTCTACCCAGGCCCTGCTGGTCGCCTGCCGCGCCTTCGACCGGCTGGATCTGCCGCGGACCAATATCCTGGGCTTCACCATGCCGGGGTTCGCCACCTCGGACGGGACCAAGTCCAACGCCTGGGCCCTGATGACCGCGCTGGGCGTGACGGGCGCAGAGATCGACATCCGCCCCGCCGCCGAACAGATGTTCAAGGACATCGGCCACCCCTATGCCGAGGGTCAGCCGGTGCATGACATCACCTTCGAGAACGTGCAGGCGGGCCTGCGGACCGACTATCTATTCCGGCTGGCGAACCAGCACAGGGCCTTCGTGCTGGGGACCGGGGATCTGTCGGAACTGGCGCTGGGTTGGGCCACATACGGCGTCGGCGACCATATGAGCCACTACAACGTCAACGGCGGGGTGGCGAAGACGTTGATCCGGCACCTGATCCGCTGGGTGGCGGCGGGCGACCTGATCGGCGCGGGCGCGCGTGACACGCTGCACGCCATTCTGAACACCGAGATTTCGCCCGAGCTGGTGCCGGCGAAAGACGGGGTGATCCAGTCGACGGAAGGGACCGTCGGCCCCTATGCGCTGAACGACTTCTTCCTGTTCT
Organism: Brevundimonas sp. UBA7838; assembly: GCF_002500885.1. Classification (NCBI taxonomy): domain Bacteria; kingdom Pseudomonadati; phylum Pseudomonadota; class Alphaproteobacteria; order Caulobacterales; family Caulobacteraceae; genus Brevundimonas; species Brevundimonas sp. UBA7838. The sequence continues at coordinate 21,985 of NZ_DLTK01000069.1, read as the reverse complement.
ACATCAGCCGGTTCGGCCTGAAGCCGTCCAAGGTCGCCTTCCTGGCGCACCAGGCCTGGGGCGATGCGGGCGCGGGCGACTGGCCGGCGAACACGCCCGAGGACGAAAAGGTCGAGTACGACCTGGCGACCATCAAGGCTTGGCTGAGGAAGTTCCTGATCCGCTTCTTCCAGACATCGCAGTTCAAGCGGTCGGCCCTGCCGAATGGTCCGAAAGTGGTGACGGGCGGATCGCTGTCGCCGCGCGGCGACTGGCGTGCGCCGTCGGATGGGAATGCGCGGGTGTGGCTGGACGAACTTGAGGCGAACGTGCCGGAGTGACCTCTTTCGTCATCCTCCGGCGCGAAGCGACCGGGGGACCCAGCGGCGCGCGCGAGCGCGAACCTGTCGCGAACTCGCTGACATCCGTGGAGCCGACGCATCGCCTTTGGCGCCGCTGGGTCCCCCGGTCTGCGCCGCAAGCGGCTTGCCGGAGGATGACGAAAGCAAGTCGAGCCGTTACAAGCTTGGCCATGACCGACGACGTGACCAAAGACTCCAACGGCAACATCCTGGCCGACGGCGACAGCGTGACCCTGATCAAGGATCTGAAGGTCAAAGGATCGGGCGGGGTCACGCTGAAGCGCGGGACGCTGGTCAAGAACATCCGTCTCACCGGCGACACGGACGAGATCGAGGCCAATGTGGAGAAGGTGCGCGGCCTGGTCCTTCGCACCGAGTTCGTGAAGAAGGCCTGACCCTCTTCCCTTCGCGCGATGCAGCCGCCATCTAGCGGCCTATGACCGACACTCTCGCCGCCCCGACCTCGACTGCCGCAACGAACGGCAAGATCCCCGTCACCGTCCTGACCGGCTATCTCGGCGCGGGCAAGACGACGCTGCTGAACCGCATCCTGACCGAGGATCACGGCAAGCGCTACGCCGTCATCGTCAACGAGTTCGGCGAGATCGGCATCGACAACGACCTGGTGGTCGGCGCCGACGAGGACGTGTTCGAGATGAACAACGGCTGCGTCTGCTGCACGGTACGGGGCGACCTGATCCGTGTGGTCGCCGGCCTGATGAAGCGCCAACGTCCCGGCAAGCCCGCCTTCGACGCCATCATCGTGGAAACGACGGGCCTGGCCGACCCCGGTCCGGTGGCCCAGACCTTTTTCGTGGACGAGGACGTCAAGGCCAAGACGCAGCTGGACAGCGTCACGACCCTGGTCGACGCCAAACATGTGATGGCGCGCCTGGACGACTCCAAAGAGGCGCGCGAGCAGGTGGCCTTCGCCGATCGGATCATCCTGAACAAGGTCGATCTGGCGACGGCTGACGAACTGGACGCGGTCGAGGCGCGTCTACGGGCGCTGAACCCTCTGGCGCCCATCGTGCGAGCCGAGCGGTCGAACGTGCCGCTGGATCAGGTGCTGGGCCTGGGCGCCTTTGATCTGGAGCGCATTCTCGAGGTCAAGCCGGACTTCGTGAACCCGCCGCACGGCGCGGACGGCCATGTGCATGACGAACACTGCGGTAATGACCACCACGACCACGACCATGACCATGACCATGATCACGGGCACGACCAACATCACCACGATCACGATCACGGCGCCCATTCTCACGGAGTCAGGGGGCACGCCCACCAGGACGACATCAAGGGCATCTCCCTGTCTCTGGATCGGCCGCTGGACGGGGCCAAGTTCACCGCTTGGCTGGACCGGCTGCTGGGCGAGCAGGGTCAGAACATCCTGCGCGCCAAGGGCATCATCGACGTCAAGGGCGAGAACCGCCGCCTGGTCTTCCAGGCCGTGCACATGATCCTTGAGGGCGACCTGCAACGCGAATGGGGCGCCGCCGAACGCCGCTGGAGCCGCGCCGTCTTCATCGGCCGCGATCTGGACGAAGCCGCGCTGAAGGCGGGCTTCGAGGCCTGCGCCGCCTGATCTCAAAGGTGGACAGACAGACAAAAGGCCGGCGGAGCAATCCACCGGCCTTTTTCTTTGTTCAGCCCTTCTCGAACAACTTGTTCCAGCGGCGCTTGTCGCGGGCCTTCCAGGCGCCGCGGTGGTAGGCGTCGGAGCCGATCAGGGGGACGACCGTGGTGGCCTCGGCGAAGACCATCTGTTCGTGGGTGGTCTGGACCTTGCCCCACGAGGCCGCCTCTTTCAGCGTCGAGGACGAGCAGGCGCCGTCGCGGACGTCGGCGACGGTGATCTGGACCGCATAGCGGTGCATCTCGGCCTCGACACCCAGGATTTCGGCGCAGACGACCGTGTCCTGGGCGAAGTTCTTGGGCACGCCGCCGCCGACCATGAACAGGCCGGTGACGCCGGCGGCGATCTTGATGTCGGTCAGTTCGCGGAAGTCGGCGATGGCGTCCAGCATCAGATAGGGCTGGCCGGCGGCGGCCCGTTCCTTCTGGTGTTTCACCAGACCGAAGCCGGCCGAGCTATCGACGAAGGCCGGGCAGAAAATCGGCACGCCTTCTTCATAGGCGGTCTGGATCAACGAGCCGGGCTTTTTCGCATTACCCTCGCTCAGCCACTTGCCCATCTCCCAGATGAACTCGCGGCTGGAATAGCCGCGCGGCTCCAGCCGGTTGGCGATCTCCAGAATGGTATGGTCGCAGGCCTGGAGTTCTTCCTCGTCGATATAGGTGTCGTAGATCCGGTCGATGTAGTTGTCGCGCAGGACGTTGTCGTCCACCTCGCCGGCCGCCTGATAGTGTTTGAAGCCCAGGGCCTCGAAGAAGTCCATGTCGACGATCGAGGCGCCGGTGGCGACCACGGCGTCGACCATGCCGAACTTCACCATGTCGCGGTAGACGTGCATGCAGCCGCCGGCCGAGGTCGAACCGGCCAGGATCAGCCAGGGCGAGCAGTCCTTGTCCTCGATGGCCATCGAGAAGATGTCGGCGGCGCGGGCGGTGTCGCGAGACGAGAAGGACATCTTGCGCATCGAGTCGATGATCGGGCGCGCATCGAAGCTGGTGATGTCGACGTGCTCGACGACATTCTGCAGCAGCTGGGCCTTGGTGTTGGAGGTCATGGGTGACTCGTGAATCGTGAGGCGTGAATAGGATACGGTCAGGGATTCTGCCGTTGCTTCAGTCGCGTCGAGAGGGCGGAAAGCATGCGCCCAATCCGCTCCATCTCGGCAAGCGAGGACTGAAGTTGATCAGGCGTTAGATAGCCCAGACGCCCAGCGATTAGGAGATGCGTTTCGGCCTCGGCCAGCGATCCGCGAGCGACACCGATAAACTGGATGAACTCGCCAGTACCTTTTCTGCCTGCGCCCTCCGCGATGTTTGCGGCGACGCTGACTGCGGCTCGGCGAACCTGACTGATGAGGCCGAACCGCTCATCCGACGGCCACGAGGCCGAACAGCGGTAGATGGCCTCGACCCAGTCGAGCGACAGCTTCCAAACATCGAGATCGCGGTGGGTTCGCAAGTCGCTCATGGTTGCCAATCACGACTCACGATTCACCTCTCACGATCAGCGCAGCGTCCTATTTCCGGCGCGACTTGCGCTGACCGGCCTTACCCTTGGGGCGTGAAAGGCGCACGACCTTGCGGGCGTTCTCTTCCGCCGTGGTGCGCACGGTGGGGATGGAACGTGGAGCCAGACCGTACAGCGAGGCCATCGGAGCGTCCTCGACCGCGGCGATGTCGTGTTCGCCATAGCCATTGAAGCCCGTCGACATGGCCACGCCGTAAGCGCCCAGCATGCCGATCTCGATGAAGTCGCCTTCGCGCACATCGGCCGGCAGCCAGAAGGGCCCCGGCATATGGTCGATGGAATCGCAGGTCGGGCCGTAGAACTGGAAGGCCTTCAGCTCGCCCGCGCTTTCACCGTCCCGCACCAGCTTGGTCGGGAAGGGCCAGCGCGAGTGGGTCGCGTCGAACAGCGAACCGTAGGAGCCGTCGTTCAGATAAAGGGCATCCCCCTTGCGCAGATCGACGCGGGCCAGGATCGACGAGGATTCGGCGACCAGCGCGCGGCCGGGCTCGCACCACAGCTCGGTCGTTTCCGACACCGGCATCTCGTTGAAGCCGCGATGGATGGCGTCGGCGTATTCGCTCATGTCCGGCGGGACCATGCCCGGATAGACGGACGGGAAGCCGCCGCCGACATCGACGATATCGACGATCACGCCCGCACGGCTGATCGACCGGCCGACCTGGGCCATGGCGGCCTGATAGGCGGTCGGGCGCATGCACTGGCTGCCGACGTGGAAGGAGACGCCCATCAGGCCGTCCTTGACCGCCTGGCGCGTCGCCATCAGCAGGGCCGGCGCCTGATCCGACGACACGCCGAACTTGCCCGACAGCGTATAGGCGGCGCCGTCGGCCGAGACGGCCATGCGCACGATCAGGTTCAGGTCGTCCGCGCCGCCGGTGGCGTCGAGGATCTTGTTCAGCTCGTCGATGCAGTCGAGCGAGAAGGTGCGCACGCCGTGATCGAAATAGGCCTTAGTGATCGCAGACCGGCTCTTGACCGGATGCATGAAGGCCAGGCGCACGTCATGGCTGACCGAGCGCACCAGCTCGATCTCGGCGATGGACGCCACGTCGAAGCCGCGAACGCCGGCCTCGATCAGGGTTTCGACGACCCAGCGCGAAGGGTTGGCCTTCACAGCGTAGAAGACGTCGGCCTTTAGATTATCCTGGAACCAGCGCGCCGCTACGGAAACCGAACGCGGCCGCACGAGGGCGACGGGACGTTCAGGGGACCGCTCACGGACCAGGTCCAGGGGAAGCTGATACGTGCGCAATTCACGTAACCCCCTGCTAATTGTTAAACCCAGACCGGCGTTAGCGGCGCAGACAGGACCTACGGGGTCCGCCGGAGAGCGCGATATGGGGACGCGCGACTGTCATGTAAAGAGGTTTTTTCGTGGCGGGTCTTAGGTTTGACTGTCACAAATCCGCTCTGCGCCCTCTACGACACGATCCAGCGGCAACCTTGACCGTTCTGCGCCGTTGCGATGATCGGAGGGTTTCATGAACCGATGGCTGTTCTTTTGGCGCAAGATGCGGCGTCAGCTGTGGGTGCGCGCCACGGCCTATGCCGTCGCGGGCGTCGCCGCAGCCTTGCTGGCCGCCGCCCTGGCCCCATGGGTGCCGCAGGAGATGGCCGAGCGCCTGGGCGGCGAGTCTGTGGAATCGATCCTGACGATTCTGGCGTCCAGCCTGCTGGGCGTGGCGACCTTTTCGGTCGGCGCGATGGTCACGGCCTATACGTCCGTGTCGTCGGCGGCCAGTCCGCGCGTCGCGGCCCTGGTCACCAGCGATGACGAGACCCAGAAGTCGCTGGCGACCTTCGTCGGCGCCTTTCTCTACGCCATCGTCGCCGTCACCGCGATCAACGCCCATTATTACGGCCAGAACGGCCGGGCGATCCTGTTCCTGATCAGCCTGGCCATGGTGGGGCTGGTGGCGTTTCGCCTCCTGGCCTGGATCAACCGTCTGTCCAGCCTGGCGCGGGTCGGTCACATGATCGATCTGGTCGAGGCCAGAGCGCGCGAGGCGCTGGAACAGCGGCGCGACAATCCATTTCTGGGCGGGCGCGAGGGGCATTTGCAAAACGGCGCGGACGTGACGGCGCCGGAAACCGGCTATGTCCAGAACGTCGATCCCGATCGCCTACAGGCCATGGCCGAGAAACGGGACTGCCAGGTCGAGGTGGTCGCCGCGCCCGGCGCCTTCGTGCGACGCGGGGAGGTCCTCGCCCGGATCAGCTTGCCGGCCTGCGACAAAGAGGCCCAGGACGCCTTCTGCTCCGCCTTCGCGATCGGAGACTCGCGCTCCTATGATCAAGACCCGCGTTTCGGCCTGATCGTTCTGGGCGAGATCGCCGCCAAGGCTCTGTCGCCTGGTATCAACGATCCCGGAACGGCCATTCAGGTGGTGTCGACCGGCGTGAGGCTGATGGACATCTGGGCCCGACACGGCGGGGAAGACGAGAAGCGGACCCTGCGCGATCGCCTGATGATGCCGGGCGTCTCCGAAGACGATCTGCTCGACGATCTGTTTGGCCCGATCGCCCGTTACGGGGCCGGCGACGTTGCGGTCGCCATCAGACTGCAAAAAGGCTTGAGGGCGCTGGCCTCAATCCCTTGTCTGGCCGCACCAGTCCGGACGATGGCCGATCAGGCGCTTGAGCGATCGCGCGCCGCCTTGCCGATTCCGGCGGACTACGTCCGGGTGAAGTGTGCGGCAGAAGGCTCCTGAACGGCTCGGGTCTGGACGAGATTGCGCCCGACGTGCGATTAGGACTTGCCCGAGCGCGATTTCAGCTTATTGCGGCGCCCCTTCGCCATAGCCTCCTAGCGAGTTCATGAGTTCATCCGCAGCCGCCGCCGCCCCTGGGCTAGTCCTGGCGCGTGACGTGTCGAAGACCTTCGGATCGCGAAAGGCGCTGGACGGCGTCTCGATTTCCGTGGCCTCCGGCGAAATGGTCGCCCTGATCGGTCCGTCCGGTTCGGGCAAGTCCACCCTGCTCCGCTCCATCACCGGTCTGCAGTCGATCGACGCCGGCGCCGGTACGATCCAGGTGTTCGGCGAGACCGTGCAGAAGGACGGCCGGGTCACCGGCGCCGTGCGCAAGGCGCGCGGCAAGCTGGGCATGATCTTCCAACAGTTCAATCTGGTCGGGCGCTTGAGCCTGTTCTCCAACGTCATGCTGGGCGCGCTAGGCCGTCTGCCCGGATGGAAGGGCCTGCTGGGCCTGTGGCCCCAGGCGGACAAGGACAAGGCCATGGCGGCCCTGCACCGCGTCGGCGTCAGCGACTACGCCGCCCAGCGCGCGAACACCCTGTCCGGCGGCCAGCAGCAGCGCGGCGCCATCGCCCGCGCCATCGTGCAGGGCGCCAAGGCCATCCTGGCCGACGAACCCGTCGCCTCGCTGGACCCTGTGTCCGCCCGCAAGGTGATGGAACTGCTGGTCGAGCTGAACAAGCGCGACGGCATGGGGGTGATCGTCACCCTGCACCAGGTCGATTACGCCATCCGCTACTGCGACCGCGTCATCGCCCTGCAAGGCGGCAAGATCGTCTATGACGGCCCGTCCACGGCGCTGGACCAAAAGCGCCTGATCGAAATCTACGGTCCCGAGTTCGAGGACGCGTTCTGGGAGACCAAGGCATGAGCCTGTCGCGCATTTCCCCCACCCGCCGTCTAATCGCTGCGGCCGGCGCCGCCGTCATGATCCTGGGCCTGGCGGCCTGCGGCGGCGGCGAGGACAAGAAGGCTGCGGGCGGCGCGCCCAGCGAGATCACTTTCTCGATCCTGTCCGCCGAAGGCCAGGCCTCGGCCGGCCCGCTGTGGCAGCCGCTGCTGGACGACATGTCCAAGGCCATCGGCGTGCCGGTGAAGCCCTATTTCGGTTCGAACTACACCGTCCTGGTCGAGGCCATGCGCGGCAACCACACCCAGGTGGGCTGGTTCTCGGCCAAGCCTGAGGTCGAGGCCATCGATCGCGCCAAGGCCGAAGTCATCGCCCGCACCGTCAACCGCGAGGGTCTGGACAGCTATCAGTCGACCCTGATCGTCAAGAAGGGATCGGGCATCACGCTGGATCAGGTCATGGCGTGCGGCAAGAAGTACAACTTCGGCATCGGCGACGCCCAGTCGACGTCGGGCACCCTGGCCCCGTTGACTTTCCTGTTCAATCCGCGCGGCGTGGTCCCCAGCCAGTGCTTCAAGACCGTGCGCTCGGCGAACCACCAGGCCAATGCCTTCGGCGTGGCGACCGGCGTGATCGACGTGGCGACCTCCAACAGCGTGAACACCATCTTCATGCGCAAGGAGAACCCGCAGCTGGCCGGCCAGATCGAGGAAATCTGGACCTCGCCGCCGATCCCCGAGAGCGGCATCGTCGTGCGCGAGGACCTGGATCCGGCGGTGAAGGAAAAAATCCGCGGCTTCTTCCTGACCTATGGCCAGGGCGAAGGCGCCGAGGCCGAGCGGCAGCGCAAGGTTCTGGCGGACCTGGAATATTCCCGCTTCACCGCCGCCGACGACAGCTATCTGGACCCGATCCGCGAAATGATCGCCGACCAGAAACTGGGCGAGGCCCGCGCCAAGGGCGATACGGCCGCCGCCGCCGCCGCCGAGCGCGAGCTTCAACGCCTGCGCAGCCTGCGTGAGGTCCGGCCTTGACCGCAGTCGCGTCTCCCGCCGTCGCGATTCCGGCGGCCCCCAAGAAGTCCGCCCTCGCCTGGGTCGCCGACGTCCTGGTCTGGGGCGGCGTCGCCGCCGTCCTGCTGTACAGCATTGACGCCGTCGATCTGGGCAACATCTCGCGTCTGTTCGCCGGCAACGACAGCACCCAGCTGTTCGTCCACGACCTGCTGCGTCCCGACTTCAGCGACTGGAAGATGTTCGTCGCCAAGATGTGGGAGACGGTGCAGATCGCCCTGTGGGGCACCTTCCTGGCCGTGATTCTGGGTATCCCGCTGGGTCTGGCGGCGGCGCGCAACATCGCGCCCGTCTGGGTCGTGACGCCGGTGCGCTGGATCATGAACCTGCTGCGTTCTGTGCCGGATTTGGTGATCGGCCTGCTATTCGTCACCGCCGTGGGCCTGGGGCCTCTGGCGGGCGTCCTGGCCATCACCCTGAATACGGCCGGGGTTCTGGCCAAGCTGTTCTCGGAAGCGGTCGAGTCGATCGACAAGGGTCCGGTCGAGGGCGTGCGCGCCACCGGCGCCGGCAAGCTGCACGAGATCGTCTGGGGCGTCCTGCCTCAGGTCGCGCCGCTGTGGACCTCGTTCGCCCTGTACCGTTTCGAATCCAACAGCCGGTCCGCGACCGTGCTGGGTCTGATCGGCGCGGGCGGCATCGGCCAGGTGCTGTTCGACAGCATGAACGCCTTCGATTTCCGCGCCGTCTCGGCCATCGTCATCGTCGTCGTGGTCGCCGTGACCCTGATCGACACCCTGTCGCAGGTAATGCGCCGCCGCCTGCTGTAGCGGCGGCGGTCCCTTTCGCGGGCCCATTCTCGGGACTGTCATAATCCTCTGCTCTAAGATCGCGAAATCGATGCTCAGGGAGAGCCTTGGATGATCCGCACACTGAAACTGGCGGCTTCGGCCGCCGCCCTTCTGGCCCTGGCGGCCTGTGGCGACAACGGCGGCGGCGGCTCCGCCTCCGGCGCGCGCTCCGGCATCTGGGCGGCCGGTTCGTCGACCGTCTTCCCCTTCGCCACGCGGGTCGCCGAGACCTTCGCGCGCGGTTCGGGCGGCGCGGCGCCGCGCGTCGAATCGCTGGGCACCGGCGGCGGCATTCAGGCCTTCTGCCAGGGCGTCGGCCCGACCACCTCGGACATCGCCAACGCCTCGCGTCAGATGAAACAGTCCGAGTTCGACCTGTGCGCCAAGAACGGCGTCACCGACATCGTCGAGATCAAGATCGGCTTCGACGGCATCGTCATCGCCACTGCCCGTAACGGCAACGGCTTCAACTTCGAACTGAACGACCTGTACGAGGGCCTGGCCAAGGAAGTGCCGGGCGCCAACGGTCAATTCGTCGCCAATCCGGCCAAGACCTGGAACCAGGTCAACGCCGGCCTGCCGAACCAGCGAATCCAGGTCTATGGCCCGCCGCCCACCTCGGGCACGCGCGACGCCTTCCTGGAGCTGGGCATGACGCCGGGCGCCAAGCTGGTGCCGGCGGTCAAGGCGATCGAAGGCGACAAGGACCGGTTTGAAGGCATCGCCCACACCCTGCGCGAGGACGGCGCCTGGATCGATTCCGGCGAGAACGACAACGCCATCGTCCAGACCCTGACCCGCACGCCGGGTTCGCTGGGCGTGTTCGGCTATTCGTTCCTGGAACAGAACCTGGACACGGTGAAGGCCGAGACCATCGACGGCGTGGCCCCGACCGCCGACACCATCGCCAGCGGTGAATACCCGCTGTCGCGCAGCCTCTACATCTATGTGAAGAAGGCCCATATCGGCGTCATTCCGGGCCTGCAGCAGTTCGTGCAGGAGTTCCTGTCGGAAGGCGCCGCCGGCAAGGGCGGCTATCTGGCCGACCGCGGCCTGATCCCGCTGCCGGAAGACCAATTGCTGGCCCAGCGCGCGACCATCGCCGCCATGACGCCTATGGCCCGCCCCGCCAAGTAAGGGGGAACCCGACCGCCGTTCCGCCCCTTCTTTCGCCGGTCCGCACCGGTTAGAAGGGGCGGGATAGCTGTCAGGATGATTTGATGACCACCACGCCCGCGCGCCTGCGCAAGGCCGTACTGCCCGTCGCGGGCCTCGGCACCCGGGTCCTGCCCGGCACCAAGACGACCCCCAAAGAACTGCTGAACGTCGTCGACCGGCCGATCCTGTCCTACATCGTCGAAGAGGCGCGCGAAGCCGGGATCGAGCACATCGTCTTCGTCACCGGTCGCTCCAAGGGCGCCATCGAGGACTATTTCGATCACCAGATCGAGCTGGAAGCCCAGCTTCTGGCCAAAGGCAAGACCGACATCCTGGAAATGATGAACGCCGAACTGGCCTCGGCCGGGGAGATGAGCTTCACCCGCCAGATGCAGCCCAAGGGCCTGGGCCACGCCGTCTGGTGCGCGCGCGACATCATCGGCCACGAGCCCTTCGCCGTCATCCTGCCCGACGTCATCGTGGATTCTCAGCCCGGCGCCCTGAAGCAGTTGGCCGAGGTCTATGCCGAAACCGGCGGCAACATCATCGGCGTGGAATCCGTCCCGGAAGATCAGACCCACAAATACGGCATCGTCGATCCGGTCAGCCGCGATGGATCGCGCATCGTCATGAAGGGCATGGTCGAAAAGCCCGCCGCCGGAACCGCGCCATCCAACCTGTCGATCTCGGGCCGTTACATCCTGCAGCCGGAAATCTTCGAGCTGTTGGCGACGCAGGAAAAGGGCGCGGGCGGCGAGATCCAGCTGACCGACGCCATGGCGCGACTGATGGCGGACCAGAGCTTCACCGCCGTCGAGTATGCCGGCGTGACCCACGACTGCGGCGACAAGATCGGCCTGCTGCGCGCCAACGTCGCCCTGGCCCTGAAACGCCCTGACTTGGGCGATGCGGCCCGCCAAGCGATCGCGGGCCTGCTCTGACGCTAGGGAAGGCGGCGGGGGTTCCGGTTTACGCCCGCCCCTGCTAACCCTCCGCGCAAATCATCAGGAGACGAACCATGGCGACTTCCGAAGGCTGGAACATGCCGACCGGCGACCTCATGAAGGGCAAGAAGGGCCTGATCATGGGCGTGGCCAACTCCAGCTCCATCGCTTGGGGAATCGCCTCGCAGCTGGCCGCCCAGGGCGCCGAGCTGGCCTTCACCTATTTGGGCGAGAGCCTGGAGCGCCGTGTGCGTCCGCTGGCGGAAAGCGTCGGCGCCAAGCTGCTGATCCCGGCCGACGTCACCGACGACGCCTCGATGGATGCGGCCTTCGCAGAGCTGGAAAAGACTTTCGGCACGATCGACTTCGTCGTTCACTCAGTGGCCTTCGCCAACAAGGACGAGTTGAAGGGCAGCTTCGTGGACAACACCACGCGCGACAGCTTCCTTCTGGCCATGAACATCTCGGCCTTCAGCTTCGTGGACGTGTCCAAGCGCGCGGCCAAGCTGATGCCGAACGGCGGCAGCCTGATCACCCTCACCTATCTGGGGTCCGAGCGGGTCATTCCGAACTACAACACCATGGGCGTGGCCAAGGCGGCGCTGGAAGCGGCGACCCGCTATATCGCGCGCGACCTGGGTCCCAAGAACATCCGCGTCAACGCCATCTCGGCCGGGGCCATGCGCACCCTGTCGCTGGCAGGCATCTCGGGCGGGCGCGGCCTGCACTCCAAGTCGGCGCAGTTCTCGCTGATCAAGGAAGAGACCTCGATGGAGGGCGTCGCGGGCGCGGCCCTGTGGCTGTGTTCGGACCTGGGCCGTTCGACCACGGGCGAAGTCGTCCACGTCGATGCCGGCTTCCACGCCGTGGGCCTGCCGGAAGACATCGAGGGCTGATCAAGGAGGGCTGGATCCCAGCCTTCCGCCATCCAAAACGACGGTTTAAGGCCGGGGCATGACTGCTCCGGCCTTTTCCATGCGCACCCTGCCCGCCTCGGCCTTTTCGTCCGCCGCCGTGGCGACGGTGATCGGGTTTGGCGGGACGGTCGCCTTGGTCGTTCAGGCCGGCCAGGCCGTGGGTGCGGACGTGGGCCAGATCGGGTCAATGGTGACGGTCCTGTGCCTGGGCATCGGGGCGCCGGGCGCCTTGCTGAGCTGGCGGCTGAAGATCCCCGTCGTTCTGGCCTGGTCCACGCCGGGGGCGGCCCTGCTGGCGGTCTCGACCCTGGGCCTGTCCTGGCCGACGGCGATCGGCGCCTTCATATTCGCCGCCCTGCTGATGATCCTGACCGGCCTGATCCCGGCGCTTGGGCGGCTGGCGGCGCGGATACCGGCGGCCGTCGCCTCGGCCATGCTGGCGGGGGTGCTGCTGCCGTTCGTGCTGAGAATGTTCAAGGTCGTGCCGGACGAGACGGCCTTGGTCGTCGGGCTGATCGCGGTGTTCCTGATCTTCAGACGGCTGTGGCCGACCTGGGCGTTGCCCGCCGTGCTGGCGGCGGCCTTTGCGGTGCTGGCGATGCGGGGGCAGTTGGCCCTGCCCGCCGGGACCGACCTGTTCGGGCATCTGGAGCCGGTCGCGCCCGTCTTCGATTGGAAGGCGGCGGTCAGCCTGGGCTTTCCGTTGTTTCTGGTGACGCTGGCGGCGCAGAACCTGCCCGGGCTGGTGGTCCTGCAGAGCGCCGGCTATCCGCCGCCCGCCAACCGACTGATCCTGTCGACCGGCGTCGCCAGCCTGCTGATCGCGCCGTTCGGCGGGCATGGGGTCAATCTGGCGGCGATAACGGCGGCGATCTGCACCGGGCCGGACGCGCACCCTGACGTCGCCAAGCGCTGGATCGTGGGCATGATCTACGGCGGTCTTTATCTGGTCGTGGCTCTGCTCGCCGCGCCGCTGGCCGGGCTGTTCATCGCCATGCCGCCAGCCTTGCTCGCGGCAGTAACAGGGCTGGCGCTGATCGCGCCGCTGACCGGCGCGCTGCACAACATGATGATGGATGTCGGATCGCGCGAGGCGGCCATGCTAGCGTTTGCGGCGACGGCTTCGGGCCTGACCCTGTTCGGCGTCGGATCGGCCTTCTGGGGTCTGGTCGTTGGGTTTGCGGCGCTGGCCGCGATGCGCTGGATCAGACCGCCGGCCTGATCCAGCTGGGGGGGCTAGTCGCGCAGCGAGGCCGGGACTTGACCGCCGTTTTCGGCCAGCTTCTTCCAGACCGCCTTGGACAGGGCGATGTTCTGTTCGGCCGAGCCGTGCTCGCCGGCGTGGACGTTCAGTTCCTCGGCCAGCTCCTTGCGGGCGGCCAGGCTGGAATCCAGGTCCAGCAGTTTCAGAAGATCGACGATCGAGGTGCGCCAGTTGCCGCCGCCGCCCTTGGACGCCGCCAGATCGCTGAGGACCGCCTCGACATCGACGGGCGGCAAGGCCGGCGCGGCGGTCGGCGCCGGCGCCGCGTTCGGCGCAGGAATACCGGCCGTCGAGGCCGGCGGCGGAACGGGGGCCGCCTTCGGCTTGTGGCCCGTGATCTTGTTCCAGATCGAAGAGAAGATGCCCATCGGTCGCGCTCCTGTTGGTTGTGAGCAGACAACGCGACCGACGGGGCGAGGTTCAGATCAGTCGCGCGCCGGGATGTTGAGGCCGCGCTGGACCGCGGGGCGGGCCAAGCCGCGCTCCAGCCAAGCGGCGACGCGCGGGAAGTCGGCGAAGCCGACGATTTCGCCCGCTTCGTAGAAGCCGATCAGGTTGCGGACCCAGCCCAGGGTGGCGACATCGGCGATGGAATAGTTGCCGACAAGCCAGTCGCGGGGCTCTCCCCCTTCATTGGCAAGCCGCGTCTCCAGCACGCCCAGCAGGCGGCGGCTTTCGGCGACATAGCGGTCGCGCGGGCGCTTGTCCTCGTAGTCCTTGCCGGCGAAGCGGTGGAAGAAGCCCAGCTGGCCGAACATCGGGCCGATCGCGCCCATCTGGAACATGATCCACTGGATCGTCTCGTAGCGGGTCGCCGGGTCGGCCGAGAGCAGTTTGCCGGTCTTTTCCGCCAGATAGATCAGGATGGCGCCGGATTCGAACAGGGCCAGCGGCTTTCCGTTCGGGCCGTTCGGATCGAGGATGGCAGGGATCTTGCCGTTGGGGTTCAGCGACAAAAACTCCGGCCCCCAGGTCTCGTTCTTGGTGATGTCGATCAGGTGCGGCTCATAGGCCAAGCCGACCTCCTCCAGCATGATCGAGACCTTCACGCCGTTGGGCGTCGGCAGGGAATAGAGCTGGATACAATCGGGATGCTGGGCCGGCCAGCGTTTCGTGATCGGGAAGGCGGACAGGTCGGTCATGGCAAGCCTCTGCGGGTTTCCGCCCTTATGTTGGCGCGGTCCTCAGGCTTCGCAACAGTCATTGGCGCCATTAAATCGCGGCCTTGTGTCTGGAACCGTACAGCTAGCGATGCCAGCCTTGCCGTGACCGATCGACGGTCGCATTCAGGGGAACGCCCGATGGCGCACAAGTTCGAAGTCTATCAGGACAAGGCCGGCGAATACCGCGTCCGCTTCAAATACAATTCCGAGGTCATCTTCTCGACCGAGGGCTACGCAGACAAGTCGGGCGCCAAGCGGGCGATCGAATCGATCAAGAAGCACGTCGGCGACGCGCCCGTAGAGGACGCCTAATCGGGCTCGCGCTCGCCCACCTCGGTCGGCGGCACGGCCAGAAGCCAGCCGTCGGCCAGGTGCAGTTCCGGCGTCGCGTCCTTGGTGAAGGGCAGATACCAGGTCGGGCCGCCCGCGGCGGGCGCGATCTCCAGCATGTCGTCGGCGCCGAAGTTCTGGACCGATTTCACCGTGCCCATGACGGCGCCCGCCGTATCGCGGACCTGAACGCCCAAGAGATCGGCGAGGTAGAATTCGTCCTCGTCCGGCTCGGGGAACCGGTCGCGGGGGACGTGCAGCTTCAGGCCGCGCAGGGCGTCGGCCTGTTCCTTTGTGGCGATCTCCTTGGCGCGGCCGACGACGCCGTTCTTGTCGGGCCGCGTCGAGGTCAAGGTCAAGGCCACGGTCCCATCGGCGCGCAGCAGAGGGCCATAGGCGGTCAGGGCCAGGGGATCGGCGGTGAAGGCGGTCACCCGCACCTCGCCCCGCACGCCGAAGCCGCCGCCGATCTGGCCGACGAGGATCAATCTGCTGTCCGTGGTCATGTGTGTTCTTAACCCATGAAAAAGGCGGCGTCGAAAGACGCCGCCCTGATCATCGTCAAACCGAAAGGCTTAGCCTTCGGCCTTTTCCTCGGTCGCTTCAGCAGCGGGGGCTTCCTCGGCGGCGGCGTCAGCGGCCGGAGCTTCTTCGGCAGGCGCTTCTTCAGCAGCGGGAGCGTTCTTGGCGGCTTCGGCGGCGGCGGCGGCCTCTTCCTTGGCGCGGGCGGCGGCTTCAGCGGCCTCGACCTTGGCGGCGGCTTCGGCTTCCAGGCGGTCGGCTTCGCGCTGGGCGCGTTCGGCGGCGCGCTCTTGCGCCTTCTTGCCCGGAGCGCCCTTGTTCGGGTTGTTCGACTGCGTCCACTTGACCTTCTGGCCCAGGGTTTCGTCCTGCGACAGGAAGCGGGCGACGCGGTCGGTCGGCTGGGCGCCCTTGCCGAGCCATTCGGCGATGCGCTCGACCTTCAGGGCGACGCGCGGTTGGGCGCCGTCCTTGGGCAGCATCGGGTTGTAGCTGCCGACCTTCTCGATGAACTTGCCGTCGCGCGGCGAGTGCGAGTCGGCGATGACGATGTGGTAGTAGGGGCGCTTCTTGGCGCCGCCGCGGGCCAGACGAATCTTCAGCATTTCAGGTCTCTTTCTAGGAAGTCGTTATTTCTTGGGAGGGAAGCCCGGCAGGCCAGGAAGACCTCCCGGAAGTTGTCCGCCGCCCAGTCCGGCGAGCCGGTCCTGGATGGCTTTCAGATCGTCGGCGGAGGGTTCGGCCATCTTGCCGCCGCCCAGCGCCTTGAGGCGGGCCATGTCGGGGCCGCCGCCCATTCCGGGCATGCCGCCGCCGCCGAGGCCGCCCAGCATGGCGGCCATCTGCTGCATCTTCTTGGGTCCGCCGCGCGCCATCGACTTGACCACATCGGCCATCTGGCGGTGCTGTTTCAGAACCCGGTTCACATCCTGCACATCGACGCCGGCGCCGGCGGCGATGCGCTTCTTGCGCGAGGCGTTCAGCAGGTCGGGCTTCTTGCGCTCGGCCTTGGTCATCGAGGAGATGATCGCTTCCTGACGAAGGATCATGCGGTCGTCGATGCCGCTCTCGGCCATCTGACCCTTCATCTTGGCCACGCCGGGCAGCATGCCCATGATGCCCTGAAGCCCGCCCATCCGCTTCATCTGCTGAAGCTGGCCGGCAAGGTCATCCAGATCGAACTGACCCTTGGCCAGTTTGCGGGCCATCTTCTCGGCCTTGGCCTGGTCCAGATCCTGGCTGGCCTTTTCGACCAGGGCGACGATATCGCCCTGACCCAGGATGCGGCCGGCGACGCGACGGGCGTCGAACACGTCCAGCGCATCGACCTTTTCGCCGGCGCCCAGATATTTGATCGGCAGGCCGGTGACGGCCCGCATCGACAGCATGGCGCCGCCGCGACCGTCGCCGTCGGCGCGGGTCAGGACTAGGCCGGTCAGGGGCAGGCGCTCGTGGAAGGCCTTAGCGGTGCGGACGGCGTCCTGGCCGGTCAGGCTGTCGGCGACCAGCAGGGTCTCGACGGGCTTGGCGATGTCGGTGACCTCGGCCACCTCGTTCATCAGCCCCTCGTCCAGGGTGATGCGGCCGGCGGTGTCGAGGATCAGAACGTCGAAGCCCTGGAGTTTCGCCGATTGCAGCGCCCGGCGCGTGATCTGGACGGCGCTTTCGCCCGCCACGATCGGCAGGGTGGCGACCTCGATCTGCTTGCCCAGGGTGGCCAGCTGTTCCATCGCCGCCGGACGGCGCGTGTCCAGCGAGGCCATCATGACCTTCTTGCGATCGAACTTGGTCAGGCGCAGCGCCAGCTTGGCCGAGGTCGTGGTCTTGCCCGAGCCCTGAAGGCCGGCCATCAGCACCACGGCGGGCGGATTGGCGTTGGTGTTCAGCGGGACCGGCTCTTCGCCGCCCAGCATCTCGATCAGGCCGTCATAGACGATCTTGACCACCTGATCGGCCGGCTTGACCGAACGGATGACCTCTTCGCCGGTCGCGCGCTCGGTGGCGAAGGCGATGAATTCCTTGACGACCGGCAGGGCGACGTCGGCCTCGAGCAGGGCCACGCGCACTTCGCGCATCGCCTCGGCGACATCCTTTTCGGACAGGGCGCCGCGCCCGGTGATCCGGTCAAAGACGCCTGTCAGCCGCTCGTTCAGAGCCTCGAACATTCACTACCTCATAGCGACGGGTGAAACGGCTCCATACGACAACGGCCCCCGGCGACGATCACGTCGGCGGAGGGTTCTCGCCAGGCTCGTCTCATCGAAATGAGGGTCGTCCCGGTGGAGACGCAGGTTCACTTGCGTCGGAAGCGGCGGCTTATGGCGGAAAAACCTTACAAAGGCAACCGGAGCGATCCGGTCACGCTATAAGAGCCAATATCGGCGCAGGGATTTAGCGGATTGTCATCATCGTGCTAAGAGCCGCGCCCTTTATAGGGGCGGCGCTGTCGCCAGGGTTTCAGACTTCGGGAGAAGCACAGATGAGCAAGGTGCTGGTTATCGGCGCAGGCGGCGTCAGTTCGGTGGCCGTCCACAAGATGGCGATGAACGCGGACATCTTCTCGCATATCACCCTGGCGAGCCGCACCAAGTCCAAGTGCGATGCGATCGCCCAGTCCGTAAAGTCGCGCTTCGGCGTCGACATCGACACGGCGACCATCGACGCCGACGACGTGGCGGCGACCACGGCGCTGATCCAGCAAGTGCAGCCCGAACTGGTCGTGAACCTGGCTCTGCCCTATCAGGACCTGTCGATCATGGACGCCTGCCTGGCCGCCGGCGTCGACTATCTGGACACCGCCAACTACGAGCCGCGCGATGAGGCCAAGTTCGAATACAAGTGGCAGTGGGCCTATCAGGACCGTTTCAAGGACGCCGGCCTGATGGCGCTGCTGGGTTCGGGCTTCGACCCCGGCGTGACCTCGGTCTTCACCACCTACATCAAGAAGCACCTGCTGGATTCCATCGAGACGCTGGACATCCTGGACTGCAACGGCGGCGACACCGGCCTGCCCTTTGCGACCAACTTCAATCCCGAGATCAACCTGCGCGAAGTGACGGCGAACTCGCGTCACTGGGAGAACGGCCAGTGGGTCGAAGGCCCGGCGCTGAGCCACAAACAGACCTTCGACTTCGAGGGCGTGGGTCCCAAGAACATGTACCTCATGTACCATGAGGAGCTGGAATCGCTGGCGAAGTTCTATCCCGAGATCAAGCGCATCCGCTTCTGGATGACGTTCGGCGACAGCTATCTGAAGCACCTCGAAGTGCTGGAAAACATCGGCATGACCTCAATCGAGCCGATGCAGTTCCAGGGCCGCGAGATCATTCCGATCGAGTTCCTGAAGGCCCTGCTGCCCGAGCCGGCCTCGCTAGGTCCGATCACCAAGGGCAAGACCAACATCGGCGTCATCGCCACCGGCCTGAAGGACGGGGTCAAGAAGACGGTCTACGTCAACAATATCTGCGACCACGAAGAGGCCTATGCCGAGACCGGCAACCAGGCCGTCAGCTACACAACCGGCGTGCCGGCCATGATCGGCGCGGCCCTGATGGTGACCGGCCAGTGGAAGGGCGATGGCGTGTTCAACATGGAGCAGCTGGACCCCGACCCCTTCATGGACATGCTGAACAAGCACGGCCTGCCGTGGAAGGTTCAGGATTTGGACGCCCCTCTGGACTTCTGATCGGACCGACTGAATGCAGACCCAGGCCGGCGATCCGGGTGCCTTTGCGCATTTCGACCTGAACCGCGTCGCCTCGCCCGCCTTCGTGGTGGACGAGGCGGCCATCCGTCGCAATCTGTCCGTGCTGAAGGGCGTGCGCGACGGGGCGGAGGCGCGCGTGCTTCTGGCGCTGAAGGCGTTTTCGATGTGGTCGCTGGCCGATGTGGTCGGCGAATACCTCGACGGGGTCTGCGCCTCGGGTCTGTGGGAGGCGCGGCTGGCGCGCGAGTTCTACAAGGGCGAGCTCACCACCTATTCGCCGGCCTATACGGCGCAGGACCTGCCCGAGATCCTGCGTCTGTCGGATCACGTCATCTTCAACAACCCGGCCCAGATCGCCCGTTTCGCCGACCTGATCGCCAAGGCGCGGGCTGAAGGGCAGGTGTTCGAGATCGGCCTGAGGCTGAACCCCGAACATTCCGAAGGCGAGGTCGCCAAATACGACCCGGCCCAGCCTTGTTCGCGCCTGGGCTTTCCGGTGTCGCAACTGACGGCCGACCATCTGATCGGCGTCGATGGTCTGCACATCCATGCGCTGTGCGAGCAGGACTTCCAGCCGCTGTCGCGCATCTGGGCGGCGGTGGAGCCCAAGCTGGCGCCGCTGCTGGGCGGGATCAAATGGTTGAACCTGGGCGGGGGGCACCACATCACCCGCGCCGACTATCAGACCGACGATCTGATCGCCTTCGTGCGCGATCTGCAGGCCAGGCACGGAGTTCAGGTCTATCTGGAGCCGGGCGAGGCCGTGGCGCTGGACGCCGGCATCCTGATCGGCGAGGTGCTGGACGTGTTCGACAACGGCATGCCCATCGGCATCACCGACATCTCGGCGACTTGCCATATGCCCGATGTGATCGAGGCGCCCTATCGCCCCGCGCTGCTGAAAGAGTCCGAACATGGGGTGACGGTGCGGCTGGGCGGGCCGTCGTGCCTGGCCGGGGACATCATCGGCGACTACGTCTTCGCCGAGCGGCCGACGCCGGGGACGCGGATCGCGTTTCTGGACCAGGCCCACTATTCGATGGTGAAGACCAATACCTTCAACGGCGTGCCGCTGCCGTCCATCGTGCTGTGGAACTCCCAGACGGATGCGCTGAGAACGGTGCGCGAGTTCGACTATTCGGCCTTCCGCGACCGTCTGTCGTAGGCGCAAGAAAAAGGGCGGCTCGCGCCGCCCCTTCCCACCTCATTCTTCTTTCGGTTCGTCCGCCGTCGGTTCGGCGTCGGGCTTGGGCGTCGAGCCCGGCTCGGTGACGACGATGCCTTCGGGCGGGGGCGGCAGTTTCGACAGGTCGCCGCCGGCGCGCAGGACGTCCAGCGCGCGCTGAAGCTGATAGTCCTTTTCCTTGTCGAACTTGTCGCCCGGGGCTTCGCGGGGGGTGTGCGGCCCCTTGCGCTCGGCGCCGATGGAGGCGTCCAGGGCCGTGGCGTAGGCGGCCTCAGAATAGATGAAGCTGGAGCGCGAGACGATGCGGGCCTCTGCCTCGTTGCGGGCGACTTCCAGATCCGGCTCGATGCCGATCTTTTGGATCGAGGCGCCCGAGGGGGTGTAGTAGCGCGCGGTCGTGATCGACAAGGCGCCGTCCTGACCCTGACGCAGCGGGATCACGGTCTGCACCGAACCCTTGCCGAAGCTGGTCAGGCCCACGATGGTTGCGCGCTGATGATCCTTCAGGGCGCCGGCGACGATTTCCGACGCCGAGGCCGAGCCGTAGTTGACCAGGACGACCAGCGGCAGGCCGCCGGTGACGTCGCCGGGTTTGGCGGAATAGCGCTGGATCTGCTCGGGCTTGCGGCCCCGCTGGCTGACGATCTCGCCGCGTTCCAGGAAGGCGTCGGAGACGTCGATGGCGGCGTTCAGCAGGCCGCCGCCATTGTTGCGCAGGTCCAGGACATAACCCTTCACGCCCGGCTTCTCGGCCTTGATCTTGGCGATGGCCTCGTTCAGCTCGCGGCCGGTGTTTTCGTTGAAGGTCGAGACGCGCAAGTAACCGAAGTCGCCCTCGACCCGGCCGGTGACCGACTGAACCTTGATGACCTCGCGGGTCAGGGTCACTTCCAGCGGATCGGAGCCGTCGCGCAGGAAGGTCACCTTGACGCTGGTGCCCACCGCGCCGCGCAGCTTTTCGGACACCTGGCTGACCGTCAGGCCCGCCGCGTTCTGGCCCTCGATCGAAGAGATCACGTCGCCGGCCTGGACCCCGGCCTTGGCGGCGGGGCTGTCGTCCATCGGCGAAATGACCTTCACCATGCCGCCGTCGGCGCTGATGGTCAGGCCGACGCCCGAATACTGACCCTCGGTGCGCTCGCGCAGATCGTCGTAGTTGGAGGGCGGCAGATAGTTGGAGTGCGGGTCCAGCGCCGTCATCATGCCGGCCAGCGCGGCCTCGATCAGCTTCTTGTTGTCGACCGGGACGACGTAGGCCTGCTCGACGATGCCCACCACGTCGCCAAACAGCTCCAGCATGCGGAAGGTTTCGTTTCGCGGGGTCTGGCTGCTGACAGCAGCGGCGGATCCGCCGAGCACCAGAGCGGCGCAGCCGACGAGGAGCAGTTTACGCATTCGGTCTCTTTCGGTCGGGCCGATCACTGTGGGCGCCCGTAGGTAGGTTAAGGCCCCGTCCTCACGACCAAATCGTGGCGACGCGGCGTCCCGCCGATAAAATCAGCGTCAGACGAGAATGCAAAGGACTATTGCGGGTTCAACGCAACCACGGTCCCGGATCGATCGGCCGTTCGTCGCGGCGCAGTTCGAAATAGACATCGCCGTCCGGGCCGCTGCGCCCTAGGGTCTGGCCGTCCGAAACTCGGGCGTCCGGGCCCACATCGACGCTTTCCAGGCCGGCGATGACGGCGCGCCAGCCGGGACCGAGGTCCAGCACCACCACATTGCCCCACCCCGTCAGCGGCCCGGCGTAGGCGACCTTGGCGTCGGCGGGCGCGATGACGGCCGCGCGGTCGGCCCGCCAGCGCCAGCCGGAGGTTC